>CAYSNA010000354.1:0-6017 GCA_964432185.1 uncultured Cytophagia bacterium | reverse complement strand
ATCTCCTTGCCGTGTTTGAGGTAAAGATCAACGGCCTCCGCCGCAGAATACTGCGTTGAGTGCAGACCATCCGTACTGGGGAAAAGATGCAGGCAGGTGAGAATGCCGCCGGTGCTGGTCCCGGCAATCAAATCAAAATAGTCGGCAATGCGGGCATTTGGATTACCGGTTTGTTTTATAATTTTTTCTTCAAGACGTATCAGAATGTGCCCCGGAATTACGCCGCGTATGCCTCCCCCGTCAATTGATAAAATCCTCGTGAACGCTGCCATTGTATTGTCCTTTCAATATTAAAAGCGGAAGATAAGAACAAAAAATTCAGACAAATTAATCCGCTCTAAAACCATTGCGGCCAGTTCAAACGTGGAGAACTGCCCACTCGTTGACGGTAGATTGTTGAATGAGGCACAAACAACAGTGCATCGTTTCCATTTTTGCCCTTATGAAAGATAGTATCCAGCCGGTGAACTATTTTGGCACAAGCAGTTCTCGGCTTGGCCGAACACCACTTTCACCCATTAACCAGGAATGAGCCCCCAATGAGTGAGTAATTGTGTCCTGCTGATTTCCTGCCGAATCAAGCGGCAACTCGCCTGATTTTTTCATTTCAGAAGTTCAATAATTTGCGTACTATTCAGAAACCTCGCCGATGGTTTCTAATTTCTTAAAGTGGAGGATTTTTCATGTTAAAAGAATTCAAAGCATTTGTCATGCGCGGCAATGTCATTGATATGGCTGTCGGTATCATCATTGGCGCCGCTTTTGGGACAATCGTCAAGTCACTCGTCGCCGACATCATCATGCCGCCTATCGGCCTGCTTTTAGGCAACGTTGATTTTACCAATCTATTTATCGTTCTCAAGGAGGGCGCCGCGGCTGCACCCTACGCGTCCCTGGCGGAGGCCCAGGCGGCAGGAGCTGTGACGATCAATTACGGTCTTTTCATCAATACCATTGTGAGTTTCCTGATCGTCGCTTTTTGCATTTTTTTGCTGATAAAAGGCATCAACAACATGAAACGCAAAGAAGAAGAGGCTCCGGCCGAGCCAACGACAAAAGAGTGTCCTTATTGTTTTTCGACAATTCCAATCAAAGCGACCAAGTGCGGAAATTGTACATCCAATTTAAACTAACGTTTTAGGCTGTTTTCAACTGTCGGCAGGCCATAACAACGTCACATATCCATGAATTGAATGCGAAGCAACGTCAGTGACGTGGCGATCAATCCGATTCCAACATCAGCCATGGATTGTGACAAACGAGGCTGTTGTAAAATCCTTTTTGCGACGCAGAACCATGTGAACGTTAGATCCGGAACATCCAGAAAAGCATTAAAGTGGATTTTGCAACAGCCTCACAACATTTTTCACGCATCGAGAATACGACGAGCGGTCTCATCCAAATGAAAGCAGGTGATTCAGAAAAAGTGAGAGAACAGAATGGTTCGCTATAATTGTTTGGTTTGGTACAGGATCATTTTCATCATTATTCTGATGATCACCAGTCCACCGAGAAGCCTTGCCGATGCCACAGATACGCTGCGCATCGAACTTGACATGCGTTCCGCCATAAAAGACGGCTGGTTCGATCCGGCGTCCGAAACCGTGGGCGTGCGCGGCGACGTGCCGCCGCTGTCCTGGGGACAAACATGTGCCGCTACTGATCCAGATCATGACGGCATTTTTACGGCTGCTATTCCGCTCACAATGCCGGCGAACAGTTTAACGTTGTCATGTAAAATCAAAGTGGATGGCACGGAAAATCCCAACGATGGTTGGCAAGAGGGGCGCAATCATCTGTTCACCCTATACCGGAACGCATCAAATCAGCTAAAACTGGCATGGCAGGACAAAGCCGCGCCGCCACCGTCAACACTCACCGGGCATGTAGAGGTCATTAAAAATTTCAAGAGTGATAGCCTAAAACCGCGCGATCTGTACATCTATGTGCCGCCGGATTATTTTGAATCGAATAAACACTATCCGGTGCTCTACATGCACGATGGACAAAATCTGTTCGACGCCTCGAGTGTGGGGCAGGAATGGGGCCTGGATGAAGCTGCCGAAGCGCTCATCAAAAGGGGTGAGATTGAGCCGCTCATTATTGTTGGCGTTGGCAACACTGAGGATCGTATGGCCGAGTACACGCCAACGCGGAGCATCTGGCATCACGAGTTTCAACGCGTAGCGCCGCCCAACACGACGGGTGAGCTGGCGCATCTGACGGGTTCGTTCGTAACATCGGGTGGTGATAGACTCAAGGTCGATGCACATCAGGATACACTTTTTGTCATGCTTCCCTCCTTCGATGCCTGGCAGCCAACGGAGCGACTGTCGGAGCGGCAATTCTTGCAGCCGCGTTCCGGCATCACATTGACGTTTGAAGGCACGGATTCGAAAACGGTCGACAAAGTCAGCGCCGACAAACCGCCGCGCGGCGGTGGCGGCGAGGCCTATGGTGATTTTCTCATTAATCGACTCAAGCCATTCATCGATAAAAAATTTCGCACGCGCCCGGATAGACAGTGGACGGCGCTGGGCGGTTCCTCGCTCGGCGGTTTGATCACGATGCATCTTGGCATGCGTCACCCGGATGTGTTTGGCAATTTACTGGTGCTGTCGCCCTCCGTATGGTGGGATGATCGAGTTTTGCTCAAAAATGTGGCCGCGCTTGAGGCGCCGCACGATCAATTCATTTTTCTGTACGTTGGAACGGGTGAAACCGAGAGCACGGTAAAGAACGCTGTGATGCTACGGGATGCCCTGCTGCAGCAAGGCCGGCCGGAACATTCCGTTGTTTATATCGAATCAGCGGGGGCCGGGCACAACGAACGCGCCTGGTCGGCACAAGCGGACAATATACTGCGATTTCTCTTTAAAAATTGACATCGCCTTGCGCATTCTCACATGAATAATTATTTCCACCAATCCGATTCGATTTGGTTTTAAGGTGTGGTGATGTGT
Source organism: uncultured Cytophagia bacterium (assembly GCA_964432185.1). Classification (GTDB taxonomy): domain Bacteria; phylum Zhuqueibacterota; class Zhuqueibacteria; order Residuimicrobiales; family Krinioviventaceae; genus Kriniovivens. The sequence continues at coordinate 3,054 of CAYSNA010000354.1, read as the reverse complement.
CATTCGTCCCGGTTATCCACGCCAAAAATAAACACAAAATGTTCTTGCATTAATGGGCATATTTTTTTAGAATAAAACAGGGTAAGTAGTTTCTCTTGAGGGGACGCACTGATAAAACATTAGTGCCGGGAAATCAGCACGAGATCATCTCCATTCAATCGGCTACTCATGACATGAGTAGCAAGGCGTAAATTAATTTTTCAATACTTTTTTTTGAACAAACTGAGAAGCAAGTGACGCAAAACTCGTGCATCAGATTGCTTTCTTCGGTATTAGGGGCATTTCCCTCAGCGCCACGCGGATAATTTGTTATCACAGCGGGAAAATTTGAGGGCATTTCTGTCAAAACCATAACACAACTTTGGAGGGCACCACATGAAACATTTATTCACAGTGTTTTGTATCGTATGCGTTTTGTTCAGCATCTCCCCCGCACAAACCAAAGGGGATGTGAACAATGACGGCATGGTGAACGAGATGGACATCGAACTCGTTCAAAAAATCATCAGCGGTGATTATGAAACATCGCCGGAAGAAATGGCGGCCGCCGATGTCGATAGTGATGGAGACGTTGATGAAGCCGATCTCGGAGCCGTGGTGGACACATTTTTTGCCGAAACGGAATTTGCTGTCATCACGCCGAATAATGGGGAGAACTGGTCCATCGGCGATGAGCACACGATAGTGTGGAATCGTTCGACCGTATCGGCGGCGAAAGTTTCTGTTGAACTGTCAACGGACGCCGGAACAACCTGGTCGACGGTGATGGACAGTACAGAGAACGACGGCAGTGTGCGTTGGAAACCGACCACAGCGGATATGTCCGACAACTGCTTGCTGAGAATTTCTTCAATTCATGAGTTCAGTGTGGCCGACCAAAGCGATGCGGTCTTTAGCGTTGTGCCGAACGCCACGGAAATCAAGGGCGACATTAATTTTAATGGCGTAATTGATGAGGTTGATGTGAACCTGATCCGCGACATTTCACTTGGCGTGTTTGTGCCGACGACCGTAGAACTTTGGATTGCTGATGTGAATAGCGATGGAAAAGTGACGGTAAACGATAGCAAGGACATTTATGACTGGTTCATTTACGACACCTGGAAACCAACGATCACCATTGTTGCGCCGCAAAAAGACGGCTCGTGGCGCGCAGGCGACAATCAAACCCTCGTTTGGACATCCGAGTTGATCTCTGCTTCCAGTGAGTTTGTCGTTGAATTGTCATCAAAAAACGGTCAAACATGGACTACTATCTTTGACAGCACAAAAAATGACGGCAATGAATCCTGGACACCGTCGGTCGAAAACATATCCAATCATTGTTTTCTACGGGTCTCTACCAACCACGGCGGCTTTGTTGGCACCAGTGACAAGTTCAAAATTCTGCCAATCACAACTCCGGTCATTCGGCCGGAATCGAGCGAATCAACCTATTCCCCGGGTGATGAAATCTGCGTGGAGATTCAAGTTGGTAGGCAAGCGGCGCCAGTTTATAATTTGAGCAGCATTAGTTTTGAAGTCAGATACATGAAGAATTATGTAACGTTGACAAACTCGAACCCGGGTGACATTTTTGGTGATGATGTTATTACCTTTTTTAATCATGATGAACGAAACGGTAAATTTAGTGCCGGCCTAAACCGCACTCCCGGAACAACAGAGTTTGAAAAGTATGGATGTGCGCTACAATTGTATTTCAGCATAGATGGAAACGTACCGACTGGAAGCGACATCTGTTTTTATCTCGATGAAATATCTGCCAGTGATTCGTATGGTTCGAACATCGATTTGGATTCGGAAGATTATTGTGTTACGATAAATGATTGTGTCGAAACCTGGCCGGGTGACACAAATATGGACGGCATTGTTGACGAGTGTGATGTGTTACCGATTGGTTTATATTGGGAGCTTGACGGCTATGCATCCGAATGTCGACAGGCTGCTCTCGAAAATTGGGGTTCGTGTTGCTGTAAACCTTGGGGTACGCGAAACGCTACATGCGCTGATGTCAACGGCGATGGCGTTGTCAATGGTCAGGATCTTTTGCCGCTGGCGCGCTTTTGGCAAAATTCGCATACCGTTAGTCAAGGGCCGACTTTTACCACAGGATCCGATTCAATTGGCGGCTATGTCCTGCAGGGTATGAATACTCCGGATTCCATATACGAAGCTGTCATTTACCTGCACAGGGCAGTCGACCTTTTAGGAGCATCATTTAAATGTACAATACTGCCACTGAATCAGTTTAAAATCTTGAATGTTGAAAAAGCATCATTTTTAGGGGACGACATTATTTTATTTTACAAGATCAGCGAAAACAAAGAGACAGTGGCTGTCAGCACGACTCGCAAGTATCACCAAGGCGGGGTGAACGGAACCGGTCATATTGTGAAAATAAAATTTGAAAACTTGAACGGAACACCCATCGAAAATATAACGCTGAGTTTTACGGATAAAACAGCAATGACTTCCACGGGTGAGATGAAATATCTTGAAGAGACATCGGCAATCGATAGAAAAATCTCGACGACACAAATAACCGAATTTGCTTTATTACAAAACTATCCCAATCCCTTCAATCCGTCAACGCATATCAATTACCTGCTGCCGTCCAACGAACATGTGTGTCTTGTTATTGTTAATGCGCTGGGCCAAAAAGTGGTTACGTTGGTGGATGAAGAGCGAGGCGCCGGGACTCATACCATCCTGTGGGATGGAACGAACGAGCTCGGCGAACAGGTCTCAAGCGGCGTGTACATGGTTCGTATGAAAGCGGGCGATTTCACCCAAACTCGAAAGATGTTGTTCATGCGGTAACCGTGTTCAGGACCTGATTTTTTTACGGCGCATCGCATCCGGTGCGCCGTAATTTTTGTGTTCGTCGACCCGCTACAGAATCACATCGCTTCGACAATATGCTCAATTTTTTTGCATTGTACGAACATTTCAGTTGACTATTAAATTGAAATACTGTTTATTCCATCCGCGTATTTACTTTTCCATAAAGATCACCACCCTTACAATTCATATATACTACTTACAAAGAAATGG
>CAYSNA010000353.1:0-6035 GCA_964432185.1 uncultured Cytophagia bacterium | reverse complement strand
AAAGCATAATTTAAAACGGTCTTTTTGCCGAATATGTGAAAATAAAATCCAAGACCAAAGGTTGGCGAGTCGTGATCCAGTCCGGCTCGCAGCGCGCCAAGTTCTTTATACTGAAATTCGGCGCCAACATGATAGCGCGGATTTTGTACATCACTGGTTTCCAGATCCGCCACCAAAAGCAGCCATTGCTGCGGGATGCGATAGGCCACGCCGGTCCGCACGATCTTGGGAAATTTATAAATGGTGCTTGTACCGCGGTCATATACTTTGTCCGTGTTCCAACTGTACTTGGACATATTATCACGAAGAACAACTCCGATCATCAATCCGGGAAGCGGATTGGAGTACGCGCCAATATCGATGCCAAAGCCGGATGATGTGAGCGCGCCGCCTTCATCGGCAATATCCGGAATGCGGTTATAGAGAATTTTTCCTGAAAGACCGATGCTGAAATAGGGCGACGGCTTGAGCGCAAACGACATAAAAAAGGCGTTTTCCGAATTGGACAGCATATCCGTGTGATTGCCGCTGCGGTCCCGGCCATCAATATTATCAACGCCGGCGTTGATCCAGCCGACCGCGAGGCCGGCATTCAGCGGCGCCGGACCATCGCTCTTGGCTTTTGGGCGAATCGGCATGGCAAATCCGATGTAATTCAAATTTCGATCCAGCGGCAAAAACGATGTCGATAAAATGGCCTGCCTGGAATTCATATTGGGCAGCGTCGCCGGATTATAAATACCGGCGACAGCGCCTTCGGGCACGGCGGTAAAAGCGTCACCCAGCGCTTTGGTGCGCGCTTCGAAACCCATGCGCAAAAATGCACCAGCATAACCGCCATCACCGGAGGTGGCGAATGCGCTTTGCGTCATCAATAGTGCAGCTAAAATGAAAAAAACTTTTTTCATTATATTCTCCCTAAACGTTGTCCGCATGGACAAACAGTCCTAATTGACAATCAATATTTTGCCCCAGTATGTGCCGTCTCCATCCAGCGTAATGCTGTAAAAATAGGGGCCGTTGGCGACATCATCGAGATAATCATTTTTGCCGTTCCACACCTCGTTAAAATCACCGGGGCCGGGTCTAAATTTGTTCTCGCACACCGTGGTCACCACATCCATGGCAAAGTCATACACTTTGATCGTGACGTACGTATCTTCTTTTGTATTATATTGCAGGCGGATGTGGCCATCGCCGTTCAGCTCGTTATGGCGCTTGGGCGAAAACGGATTTGGATAGGCATAGGTGCGTTTTTCGCCATCCTGTTCGGTCGGATTAAAGGCGCGGAAAATATCCCAGGTAAAGCCGTTATTTGTTGTGCGAGCCAGACCGTCGGCCGTGCCGGTCCAGACGACATTGGCGTTGGCAAACGCCGAATAATATTCGATGGTATAAATCGCCTCGCCGGTTTTTGTGTCTTTGATATCAGGGAAACGGAACCAGGTTAAACCATAATCCGGTGATTTGTACAGACCGTCGTGCGTTGCCACGTAAACATTGGGGCCGTCAGTGGCAATATTCTGCACCTTGATGCCCTCAAGGTGCGTCGTCCAGGTGAGGCCGCCGTTTTCGCTTTTGGAGACGGCGTACTCTTCTTCAAGATCTTCGGCTTTCCAGGTGGCGGCCCAAACAATATCTTTTTCATCCGTTTTTTGATGCGCCAAAGCGACGACAAAATTTCCTGAAATCGGTTCCGCCTGATTGGTATGATTGTAATTCGTCCAGGTCTCGCCGTTATCATCCGAACGATTGACACCCCCGGCCGTGCCAACCCACAACACGCCATCGGCATTGAGGCAGGTAAACGCGCGGTGGTTCAAAATTCGGCCCGGATTAAAGACGAGCGTATCCGGTCCGGTTTGCTCCCATGTGGCGCCGCCATCGGCGGATTTGAGTAGACCGCCGCCAAAACTGGCGCCCCAGACCGTTCCATCAACAACAGTAATATCATAACATAAATTTTGAATCGGCGTGGGTCCCGGCTGCGGGACATGCGACCAGGTGGCGCCGTTGTCATTTGAATAGCTGAAACCGGTGCCATAGGGCAAATCTTCTTCAGCGCTGGCAACAAAACTGTCGGACGCCGCGGCGATCCAAATCTCGTCGCCGTCCGCCCACACAGCCGAGATGCTGCCTTTGGCGAGATGTTCGGTGTCAATAAATGATTCAAAAGAGGAGGACGATTCGACATAGCGGCTCAAACCGTGCCCGGTGCCAATCCAGATGACGCCGTTGCCGCCAACCAAATCGGTGACGCCGTTGCCGATCGGACCGGCCGTCGGTTGACCGCCATCCAGTTTATAGGTTCCGATGGTTTTGGCGTGGAGTGACGCGATCATCAGTAAAACAAGTGGGAGCGCAATGTAAATCTTTTTCATCTAGTTGTCCTCCCTCGGATAAAGTGTGACAATGCGCGTAACGCGCTCACTGGTGTTGCCGGAAAAATCGCGCGCGTAAAAAGTCAATTCGTAATCACCAAGCGGCTGGTTCGGATCAAAAATGCCGGTGATGGAATAGAAACCGTCGCCCGCGGTTTCATCGCCGCGCCAGCCATCGTCCCAACCGGTAAAATCGTTATTCCATGGCAATCCGTTATCGTACAGATCGAACGGGCTGTTCTGCGAGTAGGTGCCGTCCGGTTTTTTCCATTCCAGCTTGACCTCGGTAATATCGAGCAGCGATTGGTCGTCATCCAGTCGAGCGGCAATCAAAAATGCCACCATATTGCCGGCTTCGGGAATTTGTACGGAATCGGCATGGACAAAATCGAGGAACTGCGGTGGTTCGTTGCCAATCACCACGCTTTTGGAGATGACATTACTGGCCAGGCCGGAAATATCAATAGCTTTAAATCTCAGGTCGTAGGCGCCCTTTTTACCAATGGCAAAGAGTTTATCCATTTTCGAAACGTAGACACCTTCAGTTTCGGACTCGAGTTCGACGGTAAAATTCAGCACATTCTCTTTAAACGCTTCGGCTATCACTTTGTTTATGTCAGCACTTCCGTTCGAATCACTGACCTCAACGCGAAAAGTTAATTCGCCTTCAAAACCGCTCGGCAGACTATCGGGCGCTTCAACCTTCAACAACACCGGAGCGCTGTTTAAAAACGAAGCGACCTCAACACTCAGCGGCTGACTGACACGACCATTTACATCTGTCGCTTCAAATGTCCATCTATATTTGGAATGGCTGCCGAGGCTCGTCCAGACAATATTCTGGCTAAAAACGCCGTCAAAGGCCACCTGATCGCCGTCGTTGGGATGGACATTGCCGCCGTCATCAAAAAGGCCGAATGAGGTGAGCGGCGACGAACTGCCATCGGCATAGACGTCAAGCCGAACGGAATCCGCACCGGCGCCGCCCAAAAGTTCAACGGATATGGCATAAGTTTGTCCGGGATTCACAACTTGCGGAACAACCTGGGTTTTTATCGACAGGGCTCCATCGTTCGACGGTTCGTTCGGCAGCTCGCGCTGGGAACAGCCCCATAGAAATAAAAGAATGGCCGGGAGCCAGAGTTTTTTCATTAGACCTCCAAATAAAAAAAGCCGGGCGGATGTCGCGTTTGTTGTTTTCATATTGATACTATTGAATACGATATCACAATCTGCTCTTGTAAAAAATCTTCAATAGTAACAAATGACCGCGATAACGTCTCCAGCTTAGAAAAAGTGATCGATGCGTTGCAGCAATTCGGCATGATTGTTAAATGTAACGTCAGCTTGATTTAAAAGTTCCCCCGGAAGCGTGGTTTTTAGAGCGATACAAAACATGCCGGCCGCTTTTGCCGCTTCTATACCGGCAGGCGCATTTTCAATGACGATACAGTCGGCAGGATTAACAGCGACGTTTTCTGCTGCGGCAAGATAAGGATCGGGCGCCGGTTTACCACGCGCCGTGTCGCCGTCGGTTATCATAATATCAAACTGCACGAGCAGGTCGTCGGGTAGGACGACGCCGAGATTGTCGCGCTTTGTGCCGGTCACCAGCCCCACCTGTAATCCGCGTTCTTTGGCCCGTTTGATGATGACGTAATTCTCCGGGAAAACGGATGACTTGTGCGTATCGCGAAAAATGGCGTTTTTTTTGGTGATCACGTCGAGCAACATCTCGGTCGTGTACGGTTGTCCCGCATCGTCGAAAACCGCTTGCGCGATCTCGAACACCGGGCGCCCCTCATTCAGCTTGACGACCATCGGATTCAGGGAAAATCCATAATCGCGTTCGAGTACTGTGTTCCATGCCGGTAGATGGTACGGCATGGTTTCGGCCATAACGCCGTCAAAATCAAAAAACAAAGCTTTTGCCACAGGAGCTGCCTTTAATAATTCAAACCAACGGCTGAACGCGCTTTTTCAAGATAGTCACGCGCCACCTCGCGCGCCTTGTTGGCGCCAAACTGCATGATGTCGTGCACCGTATCCGGATCGTTCAGCAACGCTTCGCGTTTGTCACGATAAGGCTCAAAATAGTTCCAGATCACCTCGAGCAGCTCTTTTTTGACATCGCCGTAACGCAGTCCCGGAGCGAGATAACGCTCGCGCAATTCCTTTTTGCCCGCTTTATCGAGAAACAGCGAATAGATCGCAAACAGGTTGCAGTTGTCAGGATCCTTGGGCTCTTCAATCGCTTTGGCATCGGTCACAATGGACATGACTCTTTTCTTCAAGTCATTTTTCGAGGAGAACAGCTCGATCGTGTTGCCATACGATTTGGACATTTTCTGTCCATCCAGACCGGGGATGGTGGCAAGATTTTTCTCGATACTCACATCCGGAATGACAAAGGTCTCGCCAAAATTATGATTAAATTTTTGCGCAATATCGCGCGTCATTTCAACATGCTGCTTTTGGTCCTTGCCGACGGGCACGAGGTTGGCGCCGTACAGTAAAATATCCGCGGCCATGAGCACCGGATAGGCAAACAAACCGTGATTGGCCTCAATGCCCTTGGCAGTTTTATCTTTGAAGGAATGGGCGCGCTTGAGCAGTCCCATTTCCGTCACATTCGACAGAATCCAGGTCAGTTCGGTCACTTCAGGAATATCGGATTGGACATAGAAATAAGATTTTTCGGGATCGATGCCGAGAGCGAGAAAATCGACGCACGCTTCAAAGGTATTTTTGCGTAAAAAATCGGCATCTTTTACCGTGGTTAACGCGTGGTAATTGACGACGAAACAAAAGAGCTCGTGATTTTCCTGATACTCGATCATACGCTTCATCATGGCGAAATAATTGCCGAGATGCAGCGCGCCCGACGGTTGAATTCCTGATAAAACTCTCACAACACACTCCTAAAGATGAATTTAAATTTCCCCAAATGTACGAAAATTTCCCCTAAAACGAGAAATAAAAATTGGTTATCAATGACAGGATTGGAAATTCATGGGACACGGATTAAACGGACAGGATGGATTTCCACGGATTTTAAAGATAATTATTTTCATCTATTTTACTTTGATCCATGGGCGGCATCGGTGTTCAATAAAAAAGCCCGAGATGACTATCCCGGGCTTTCGATTGCGAAAAATATTAGTGTCTAAAATGTCGTCGTCCCGTGAAGACCATAGCCATGCCATGTTCATCAGCGGCGGCGATGACTTCGTCGTCACGGACGGAGCCGCCCGGCTCGATGACGGCGATGGCGCCTGCTTCGGCTGCCGCATCCACGCCATCGCGGAACGGGAAAAAGGCATCGGAAATGACAACAGATCCTTTGAGGTCCAGGCCAGCGTCTCCGGCTTTGGTCACTGCCAATTTGGAGGCATCCACGCGCGACATTTGTCCGGCGCCAATGCCCAGCGTCTTGGTATCATTCACATAAATAACCGCGTTACTCTTGACCCATTTGCCGACCTTCCAGCCAAACTTCATCGCGTTCCATTCGGCTTCCGTGGGCCGGCGTTTGGTCACAACTTTCCAATCATCATAATTCGGCACGACAAGATCGAGGTCCTGCAGTAAAAATCCACCTTCGACTGCCTTAATATCATAACCTGCCGCCGGCGGTGTATCGGTCGGCCAGAG
>CAYSNA010000352.1:0-6051 GCA_964432185.1 uncultured Cytophagia bacterium | reverse complement strand
AAAATCCGGTTATTAGCAAAAGTCAGTAATCCTTGAAGAAAAATGATTAAAAACATAATTTTTGATAATGATGGCGTTCTGGTTGATTCGGAAAAACTGTTTTTTCAGGCGTGTCAACAAACGCTCGAACGAATTGGCATTACATTGACCCTGGAGCTTTATCAGGATGTGTCGCTTCGCCAGGGCAAAAGTACGATGTACCTCGCGGAGGATATCGGCTACAGCGAGGCTGAGGTTCAACAACTTCGGCTTGACCGCGATGTGGTGTATAAAGAGTTGCTATCGTCGGTGGATGTCATCGATGGGGTGATGGAGGTATTGCGCACGCTGCATGGCCGCGTTAAAATGGGCGTGGTCACCAGCTCGCCGCGAGAACATTTTGAGCTGATCCATCAAAAGACCGGTATTCCGAACTATCTTGATTTTGTCTATGCGCAGGAAGATTTTCCCCGGCTCAAGCCGTTTCCCGATCCGTATTTACTGGCGCTTGACGAGCAGAATTTGAATGCCGATGAAACGATTGTCATCGAAGATACGGAACGGGGACTGGTCTCGGCCACGGCAGCGGGAATTCGCTGTCTGGTGCTGCCGTCGGATATTTCTAACGGCGGTGATTTTTCAGCCGCATTTCGCGTGTTGAATCGGATGGATGAGGTGCTCGAGCTATTCTGAGCCGCGCTTGGCATTCCCCTCAAATCGTTCCAGAGTGTACCCCGTCGGCGTGACATAGATTTCAAAATAATCGCCAAAAAACGGATGCGCCGCGACAAAATTTTTATGCGCCGATTTGATGATGGGGGATTTAACGGCGATCTCGTATAGCTTTTCCCATAAATCATCTTTTTCTTCTTCGACCAGCGCGTAAGCGGTCATCGATTGACTCATCTCATCATCCGCATTCTCATAGCGGCCTTGCAGCCGAGTGAGACGATACATGCTTTTAAAGCCGAGCATGGTCATCAGGCTGTTCCATTCCAGAATATCGCCGCCAAGACTCCAGTCCTGCCCTTTGATGATAAAAGACTCCGGCGTTTGATATTTTCCGTTTTCCACTCGCGTCAACACCAGTTCAAACGAGTTGTCACCAAAATGGGAGCTGTGATAACACTCGACAATCGCCACCATTTCGTGCGATGAAAAAGCCGTATAAACGCGCAAAACCGCCAACACCAGCGCGGCCGTCACAAAAAGCAATACAACAATTACCGTTGAAAAGAAACCGAGGGATCGTTTGGACGGTTTGGCTTTTTCTTTTGCCGCGGCGGCTACACTTTTGCCTTTTCGCCAAACGACGCTCAACAGCCACGCCAGCACAAATGTGGCGACAAACAAGACCAGCAAAAAAAGTTCCGTGCTATAGGAGGCAATTTTTTCCATACGTCCCTTTACGGCAGAGTGGCAAAAAACTTGGCTTTACTATACGCCATGGCGCCAAACACGCCGAGCGCGCCGTTGATGTTGGAGATGGGTTGACGATTCTGACGGCTTCTTAGATAATCATAATAATTTTGATCCAGAGATGCAACCTTGATGTAATATTTTCCAGGGGGGGCGAGAATAAAAAAGAAGATTTCCTCTTCGGTGGTCGCGAAAAATTCGTCATATAAAAACGCATTAAATTCTTCCTCGATGGACACTTCGTAGCGGTGGGCAAATTCATCCTCTGTCCACTTGACGGGCAGCGGCTTGTACGCTTCCACTGACACATCCGTTGTCGGCGAGATAATGTGCGGTCTCCCCGGCATGAGACACTGCGAGGTGATCTTGCGGCCATCGGACAGGGTTATATCGAGCTTGTATGTTTGCCCGGCAACTATTTTTAATTGATCGGCAATATCTTCATAGTTACTGGCGAAGGTATAGTGAAACTGGACTCGCTGCCCTTCCGTCTCGATGAAAACCTTCGCGTCCTTCACGGCGCGTTGGTTTTCATTATATGGCAGCGTGTCGGTCACCACATAGGTGCGCTCAATTCGAACCGTCTTTTGATCGTCATTTGGCCGCTCGGTGGCCAGCAGCATGGCGAATACGACGATCTCCGGCTCATACTCTAACTTCGGCGCGGCAACCTCTTCGATTTTGCAGGAGAGTACGGTTAGCAACAAAAGCAGAATTGATATTTTCAACAACACTTTTTTCATCTTTAAAAATTTATCTCCATACCAATGGTCGGCAAAAACGGAAACATGGGGACGGCTTTATATTTGGATGGATTTGAATCGTGATCCCAGAAATAGAGAAATACATTTTTTTGATTATAAACGTTGATGATCTGCAGATAAGGAAAAGTTTCCAAACCCCAGAAAGCCCATCGTTTTCGCAGGCTCATATCCAACCGGTGATAGGTGGGATAGCGCTGCGAGTTTTTCTCGCCCATCCGATTGTAAATTTCTTCTTGCATTTCATTATTGACGTAATCCCAGGTGTAGCGATAATATTTTCCCAGCACCGGCGTGTACGGCATGCCGCTGCCCAGGGTGAACACCAGTCCCATATTCCAGCCACGGCCGAGTTCGTAGTTGAGCACCGCATTTAAATTATGGCGCTGATCATGCTTGGGATAGAATGTCAGCGAGTTCACGGTTCGTTCCGTGACTGAGAACGTATAACCGAGCCAACCATTAAAACGGCCGACGGATTTTTTCAGCAAGAATTCAAAACCGGTAGCGTAGCCATCACCGACGGTAAAGTCATCATCGGAATCGGTAAAATCGCCCTGCTCGTTGATTTCCAGCAAATTGTACATGCTTTTGTAGTACAGCTCGCCGGAAAAAATAAAATCGGACGGCAGCCACCATTCAAATCCACCCACGTAATGAATGGCGGACAGGGGATCGTATTGTTGGGTCAGCGGGAACCACAAATCAATAAAACTGAAATTTTGATCATCACTCGAGGCCGTGGTTAAAAATTGGTGATACAAACCAAACGAGCCCTTGAGCGCCAGGTTGTGGGTGAGACGATATTTGAATCCGACGCGCGGCGAAAATTTTGTATAATTACCGAGGTTATAATGTTCAAGTCGGGCGCCGGCACGGATAGAAAAAAGCGCCGACATCTGCCACTGATCCTGCGCGTACAATGCCGTCAGCGCCGGCTTGGTGCGATAGTCAAAAAGTTTATAGCCGTTCAGTGCAAAAGCATATTTAAAATCGAGCCACGATTGACTGGCGCCGAATTTGACGCTGTGATCCTCAATGCCAAAAAAATTAAAATCAGCGACGATGCTGCGGTCCAGAATGCCATTCTCAATGTCCAGCGAAGCCGGGCTGGTGGCATCGATGTCCAGATCGAGCAAAAGTTTGAAATTGCTGCGCGTGAGCCAGACCTCGGAGTACAAATCAGGGTGAATCATCCAGCGCCACTTGAGGCTCGTCGTTCGGTTGCCCCACAGCCAGTCAATGCCGACGCTGAAATCGTCGTCAACCTCATCGTCGCCTTCAAGACTATAGTTCAGTTTATCATCACCATAAAATCCGCTCAACGTGAGTCGATGATTTTCATTGACATCAAAATTCACTTTACCCTGAAAATCATAAAAATAATAGGGAAGGTTGTATTCGGAATTTTTAATCAGTTGATCAAAATAGGTGCGCCGTGCCGAGATCAAATAGGAACCGCGCGGAATGGGACCCTGCAGAGTAGTTTTGGCGGACAGCACACTGATGTTGGCGCTGCCCTGAAATTCTTTCGAGTTGCCCTCGTTATTGGTGATGCTCAAGACCGAAGAGAGTCGACCGCCATATTCCGCCGGAAAACCGCCGGTCATAAAATCAACTTCTTTGACGGCATCCGTGTTAAAGGTGCTGAACAGGCCGAACAGATGAAACGGATTATAGACCGAAACACCGTCGAGCAGAACAAGGTTTTGATCCGGGCTGCCGCCGCGGACGTACAGTTGACTGGAAAAATCGCTGCGGCTGACGACGCCCGGCAATAACTGCAGCGTGCGAAAAACATCCGCCTCGGCCAGAGTAGGCACGGTTTTGAGTTGTCGCGCCGTAATCGTGCTGGTGGAAATCTCGACTTCTCGTTCAAAACGCTCGCGTTCCGCCGTTTTCACCACGCTTTCCATCTCGATGACATTCAGCTTGAGCATGGCATTGGTTTTTATTGTCGCGCCCGCTTTCATGCGCACGGTTTCTTCCAACCGTTCGTACCCCATCATGCTGAACACCAGCGTATATTCGCCCGGCGGGACGTTGTGGATGACATAATAGCCGTCGTCGTTTGTCGCGGCGCCGAGATCGGTGTCCTTCACCACAACGTTCACCCACGGCAACGGTTCGCCATTATCAACATCACGCACAAAACCACTGAGTATGCCGCTTATATCAGCAAAAAGCAGGCAGGGCAGAACAAAAATAATGATAAAAAAATTCTTCATCGATTAAAAAAGGTCGTCGTGGTAGCCTTTTCCTTTCCTTAGGATATGAGGACTTTCCCCGGTAAAATCGATAACTGTCGACGGTTCGGTGCCGCCAAAATCACAATCCAGAAACAGATCAACATTATGCTCAAACACCTCGGCAATCTCATCCGGATCGTTGAAATAGGGACGATCCGGCAGCGACACGCTGGTGCTGCTGATGGGATGTCCGAACTCTTGCAGCAACAAGCGGCACACTTCATTATCCGGTACGCGAATGCCGACGGATTGGCGTTTTTCCAGCAATATTTTCGGCACCTGCCGCGTCGCTTCCAAAATGAAGGTGTACGGTCCGGGCAGCAGATGCCGCATCACCTTGTAAGCCGGCGTGGAAACGTGCGCAAACTTTGCAATATTTTTTAAATCCGGGCAGATAAAAGACAGCAACGCTTTTTTGTTGATGCCTTTGATGGCATAAATCCGCTCGACCGCGCGTTTGTTGTACAGGTCGCAGCCGATCCCGTAAACCGTGTCGGTCGGGTAGATGATCAAACCGCCGTCGTGCAACACCTCAACAGCCTGGCTGATATAGCGTGGTTGTGGATTTTCCGGATGTGTCTGTAATCGAATCATTAGATGCTGACAACACTTTTTTGTTTACGATTATGTCTAAACTAGTGTCATTCGTTCAAAGTGCGTTTTTGCAAAACCGGTCCTTGCGATTGGCTTTGAAAGTAGATGTTCAGTTCGACTTTTGCAAGCGCTAATTAAAAATGTCATTGGAATATTGATTTTGCCGATGCTGTTGATCAAGTTCTAAAGACAAAAGGACATTTATGCAGCGACAAAATAAATCAGGGAAAATATGTGTGGTGGGCGCCGGACAGGTGGGCGCAACCTTTGCCTATGCGCTGATGATTCGCGGGCTGGCGTCGGAAATTGTCTTGATCGATGTGAATAAAAATCTCGCGTCCGGCCAGGCCGAAGATATGAGCCACGGTTTGCCCTATGTCAGTCCGACCAAAGTTTATGCCGGCGAGTACTCGGATTGCGAGGGCGCCGACATTGTGGTCATCACCGCCGGCGCGGCGCAAAAGCCCGGCGAAACGCGGCTGGACTTGACCAAACGCAATGTTGAGATCATGAGCACAATCGTGCCGCAGATCAGCAAATATACAACCGATGCGATTCTCATCATCGTTTCCAATCCGGTTGATGTGCTGACCTACGCGGCCTACAAATTTTCCGGGTTGCCGCAAAACCAGGTGTTCGGCAGCGGCACCACGCTCGACAGTTCGCGTTTCCGGTTCCTGCTCAGTCAGCATATCGGCGTTGATCCGCGAAATGTGCACGCCTATATCATTGGCGAGCATGGCGACAGCGAGGTGCCGGTGTGGAGTTTGGCGCATGTCAGCGGTGTTCAGCTCGATGACTATTGCCAGAGTTTCAAAATCAATATGCGAGCTGATGTGCGCAACCACATTTTTGAACAAGTGCGTACGGCCGCCTATCATCTTATTGAGAAAAAAGGCGCTACCTATCACGCCATTGCGCTGGCGACGCTAAATATTGTCGAAAGCATCGTTCGCGATCAAAATACCCTGCACAGCGTCTCCAGTTATATTGAGAACTATCAGGGAGTGACGGATGTGTGTTTGAGTGTGCCGTGTAAAATTAATCGA
>CAYSNA010000351.1:0-6061 GCA_964432185.1 uncultured Cytophagia bacterium | reverse complement strand
GGGCGTTTTTACGGCTTTTACCGTTGTTTTTTCAATTAATCGGATATCATTTTCTTCAGTGTCGGGAAAAGTTGCCGTGTAAAAAAGTGGCGAAGCGCCGACCGTCAGCAGCAGGGATAAAAGAAGTGCGAAAATGTCGTTGATCATTTTCATAGTATTCATTCAATTTTACAAGAATGTAAAACATCGCTCGCGATTCGTTTGTTCCACAATCTTTTTCTGGCACGCGAATTTTCGCAAAATTACGCCACCCAGCGACGGGTGCGGTGAAATTCCGGATTCTCGAGAATGCCGGTTAAAATATTGGCATTTTCCACGACCTGATAATCAAACATGCCGACGCAAATAAAATCCGCGCCATTGGCAAACGCAAACGTGAAACCCTCCTTCGGATGCACCGCGCCGGCGGCCAGCGTTTTAAAGGCGATCCACGGTTTGTTGAGACTCTCCATAAAAGCGATGGTCTCTTCCGGGGTGCGTTCCCAGTAGTTATCAATCGAGTAATTGTCGATGATCATTTTGTCTTTTTGCTGCTCGGGCTTCCAGGACCAGTAATCGCGGCTATGCAGAGTTTTCATGTAAAATTCGGCGCCAACATTGTGAGCCTCCGCGCCCTGCATGGTGGTGATTTCGTGCCCGGCCAGTCCGGCGGGAACACCTTTGCTTTTGATGTACTCGATGGTTTCGGCCATCAGCTCCCATTGTCCGGCACGCGCCCATTCATCGCCAACATTGCCCATGATCATCGCGGCGTTCGCGCCATTGTCAATGGCAAAATCGATATTTGATTTGTAATCTTTTACCGTTGGATACACCGGCGCGATCCAGTGCATCGTGCCGCCGAGCTTCCAGTAGTCGTTCAACATTTTCACCGGTTCCGGCCGCGCGCTCACCGCCGTGGTGTTGATGCCGCACTCTTCACACAGCCAAAAGGTGTCCAGGACTTTTTTCTCGGTGAAATAATTTTTCAGAAACTGCGACACATAAATCAAATCGCGGCTGTGCGCAAAACCGCTGATGAGATTGCCGCCGCAGATCATGCGTCCGATATCCAAATCGCCAATTTTTCCTTTGGGAATCGGCTTTCGTAATTGGGATAAATCAATGGTATCCGTCAGTTTGATGGTTGGCGCAGTCGTGCCATCCATGTTCAAGGCTGAGCTCAGATCGTTTTCCTCGAAACTGGTCCAGCCGTGATTTTTCGCCACCGCAAAAGCAAAACCGCCGAGCACCGGAATGGAAATCATGTTCTTGAGCAACGCCCGTCGTTCAAGAGACGATGCCGGTGTGTGATTCAACTCTTTGGGAACCTTCGGACGTTTGGGCCATTTGAGCGAAATCTTTGGCAGGATTTTTCCGATCCCATAATACCAGTCGGCTGGAATAACGGCAATAATCAACAGAACGATAATTTCAACCAGATTTTTATTCACCACCAGATAATGGCCCTCGGAGGCGTAACCAACGGTTGTTGCGGCCAGCGGCGGATTGGCGATGTAATACAAACCGATGAGCGCCGCGCCGGCGATCGCCGCAACACGGGTAAAGAGTCCGGTCAAAATGCAGAATCCGATAATCGACAGTCCAACAATATTTAAAATATCGGTAAGCTGCAGCAGGGCCGGCGATTCCGCGATGGCCTGAAAAAGTCCTGCCAGCGGTCCTCTGGCATTCACCAAATAACCCGCGGATGTCCATGCCGGAGTGAGAATTTTGGCGATGCCTTCATACAAGAGATGCCAACCGACAACAAGATTGAGAAGGGTAAAAATCGGGCGGATGCGTTTGAGTGTAACGGGATCCATAAAACAACCTCTGGATTTTTCAATATTTTAGTGCGACGGTGGAAAAGATAAGTTTTTCCATCGTCATTTGCAAGTTGTTCACACTGGCGAAAATCGAATTCGTGTCCAAGAATATCTGCTTGTGAAAAGGAAAAATAATTTTTATTATATCGCAAAGCGATGTATCGGAAAGCGATATTTATATGACAAAAAACGATCAACTGTACAAACGATTTGCCGCGGCCTTTGGCTCGGCCATGCATGCGTTTCATCATCTTGCGGCGCGGGTCATCAAGACGGGCGCCATTCCGCTGGCGCAGTACCGGCTGCTGATGATTGTGCGCGAAGCCGGCCCGATGACGATCTCGGACTTGACCCGAATGCTCGGCAGCGCCCAGAGCACCGCCAGCGAGCTGGTGACGCGCGCGGTCGATGCTGACCTTCTGCTCAAATTCCGCGATGATCAGGACCGCCGCAAAACACGATTTCAGCTTTCAAAAAAAGCCATAACCCTGCTGGACAAACGCAAACAGGAAATGGAGGTCATTTATAAATCAACCCTGGAACCACTTTCTGAAACAGATCAGCGCCGTCTGGTGGAAGCGTTTGAAACCATTTCCGAACTCTTGAAAATTGATCATCCGTAAAGGAAAAATATGCGAAAAATTATAACTAGTGCATTTTTGCTGATATTCATGGCGCCGTCCTGGGCGCAGCAGAGTTACACCCTGCCCGAGTGTATGGCCGAGGCCTTTAAAACCAGCAATCTGCTAAAAATTGCCGATATTGGCGTCGAGATATCCGGCGAAAAACTCACACAAGCGCAGCGCCAGCGCATTCCGGCGTTAACGGCCAAAGGCACCTATCTGCGAATCGGCAAGGTGGCGTCGTTCTCCATCCCCATGGGGCCTGGCGGCCAGATGCAGGAAATCAAATTTGGCACCCCGAACCGAATTAACGGCGAAATCGGATTCGGTCTGCCGCTCTTCACCTTTGGCCGCATCAACAACCAGATCGACATGGCCAAATCCGGCATCGAGTTAAGCAGTCTCGACCGCAAGCAAAAAGTACTGGATGTGACGGACATGGTATTGCGCTCCTATTTTTCCGTCCTCATCAGCCAAAAGGCCATCGAGACCAATCTGATCAACCTGGAGCGGGCGCAGAAAAATCTTGACATTGCCACGACTCGTTTTAACAAAGGTCTGGTTCCCAAACTTGAGCTGCTTCGCGCGCAAGTGCAGGCCACCAACACGCAAACCCTGCTTGATGATACGGAAAGCGCCTTGCACAAAAGTAATATTGTCCTGGCCAAGGCCATCGGGCACGAAGGTGAGGTTCTGACGGCTGAAGGCGACATGATCTACACGCCCGTTGCTGTCAATGTCGACACGCTGATCAAGCGGGCTTTTTCGCAACGCTATGATGTGGCCATGCTCGGCCTGCAACAATCGTTGCTGCAGAATCAAATCCAGATGACCAATACAGCCCTCCGCCCCACACTTTTCGGCATTGGCGGCTATACGGTTCAAAATGGTTTTAATCCAATGAATCCTGACGAGTTCATCGACAACTGGAATGCGGGCGTGCAGCTTTCGTTCCCATTTTTTGACGGCGGCGTGACCCATCATAAAATCCAGGAAACGCAAAAACAGATCACTAGCCTGCAATTGCAGGAAAAAGAGATCAAAGAATTGATTGCCATGCAAATTCGGCAATCCGTCGTCAGTCTGCGGCAGGCAGAGCAAAAATATCTGGTGCAACAAGACAACATCAATTTTGCGCAGCAAGCCCTGCAGAGCGCCGAAGTTCAGTATAATAACGGACTGGCATCATCGCTCGACTTGATCGCCGCGCAGCAGGCTTTGTCGGAAAGCGAGCTGATGTATCTGCGGGCGCTTTTTTCGCACGTGATGGCCAAACTGGACCTGTGCAAAGCCGTTGGTGATTATTCCTACTTTGAAGAAATGCTGGATATTCGTTAGAACATTTTAGATGTGGAGCTAAAAATGCGGACATTGTCGATTTTATTTATTTTATTCATTTTGCTCGCCGGTTGCGACAAGCGACAAGCGGAGACTGTTGAAAATATCGAAAAGCCGATTGAAAAAATTCCGGTGCGCATCACAACAGTTGAAAGCAGCCCGATTGTCGAGCGGCTTTCCGTGCGCGGAGAAGTAGCGCCGCTGTGGAGCGTGGATATTTATGCGGACGGCGCCGGCAAGATCATCAGCAAGAACGCCGACGTCGGCGATCGCATCGAACAGAACCAGGTCGTGGCGCAGATGAAACAGGACATCCCCGGCATGGAGTTTTCGCCCAGCCCTATCGAGTCGCCGGTTAATGGAACGATCACCGTCTCGATGATCGAGATCGGTTCGATGGTCTCACCGCAGCGGCCGGTCTACACGATTAGTCAGTTGGACAGCGTGCTTGTGCTGGCGCGCGTTCTGGAACCGGACTTGCCAAAAATAAGCGCCAAGGCCACGTGTCAAATCAGCGCGGATGCCGTGCCGGGGAAAACATTTTCCGGCCGCGTCCGACAGATCAATCCGCTTATCGATCCCCGCAGCAAGACCGTCACGGTGGAAGTGGCGCTGGCAAACCACGGCGCGCTGCTCAAACCGGGAATGTCCGTGACCTGCAATTTTGCGCAGAGTTCGCGCACGGCCCTCACCCTGCCGCTGGATGCGGTCAGCCGGTCGGGCATTGCCTACTCGATCGTCAAAATTTTGGGAGACAGAGCGACCATTTTGCCGGTTCAAACAGGAACAATTTTAGAGGAACGTATCGAAGTTTCCGGCGCCATTGCTGAGGGCGATTCTGTTGTCGTTTACGGTCAAAATTTACTGCAGGATGGCTCGCTCGTCGAAATAGTCGAATAGTTCACGCCGAGTCAATCATTTCAACTTTGGATTTCTGATGAAAATATCACAAATAAGTATAAATCGGCCCGTGGGAACCATCCTGGCCATTCTTGCGGTTATTGCCCTGGGCGCCATTTCAATTCCAAATATACCCGTCTCCTTTTGGCCGGAATTTGTCGCGCCGTCGCTGATTGTTGTGGCGCCTTATCCCGGCGTCGGTCCGGAGGAAATTGAAGAAACCATAGCCAAACCGCTCGAAGAAGAACTGAGCACCATTGACGGCATCGAGGAAATTGAGACTGTCTGTTTTGAGGGCGTCTGCCGCGTCATCACGCGTTTTGGCTGGGGCGTTGATTTTAAAGACGCCAAAAGGGATGTGCAGGAAAAAACCTCGCGCGCGCGCAGCCGTTTTCCGCGCATGGCGCTCGAACCGACGGTGCTGCAGGTACAGGATTTTATCCCTCCAGGCATTGAGCTCGGCTTTACCTCTAAAAAACGCGAGTTAAATGACATTCGCGACATCATTGACAAAAAGGTAAAAAACCGCATTCTACGGCTCGGCAATGTGGCGACGGCGCAAATCTCCGGCGGTTTTGAGCAGGAAGTGCTCATCTCGGTTGATCCGGATCGGCTCCGTTTGTACAACCTGTCTCTCACCCAAATCAATAATGCCCTGGCATCCACCAATATGGATATCCCGGCGGGCAAGCTGGAAATTAACCGCAAGGATTATCTTATTCGCACCAAAGGCAAATTTGAAGATCTGAGTGATATCTCAAACCTGATTCTCACCACGGCGAACGGCACGCCGGTTGTGCTCGGTGACGTCGCGAGCGTGGCGTTGACTAACAAAGAGCGCAGCACGATCACGCGTTTAAATCAAAGCGAAGTGATCAGCCTGTCGGTGCGCGAAAAAAGCGGCGGCAACACCGTGGCCATGGTCGACGAAGTTCTGGCAGAGCTGGAAAATGTGAAAAAGATTTTGCCGCCGGATATCGAGATTTCCGTCATCCGCAACCAGGCGACTTTTATCAAAGCATCGATCCGCAGTGTGGTGAACAACGCCATGATCGGCGCGGTGCTCGCCGGTTTCATCATTTTGCTCTTTCTCGGCAACATCCGCAACACACTCATTATCGCGTTGTCGATCCCGATCTCCATCATTGCGACGTTCATCCTCATCGATCAATTCGGGCTCAGCATCAACACCATTTCGCTTGGCGGTTTGGCCTTGGGGGTCGGCATGATTGTCGACTCGTCGATCGTGGTGCTCGAAAATATTTTCCGCCATCTGCACGAGGATTCCGGCGACCGCAAGGAGATCGTCATCAATGCAGCGTCTGAGGTTGGCATGGCCATTACCTCATCGACGCTGACCTCGGTGGTGGTGTTTTTGCCGATGGCTTTTCT
>CAYSNA010000350.1:0-6066 GCA_964432185.1 uncultured Cytophagia bacterium | reverse complement strand
AATAATTCAGGTTAGGTTTTATTTTGAATTTTCATAGAAATATCAAGATCGGGCAGGTGACAGTTGCAAGAGAGACAAACACGACAATCACGCAGAAGGCGTGAATTACCACAGACTGAAAGGAGCGCTATGGATGACCATTAAAAGTTCGTCCAGGAAAAAATCCTGGACGAACTACGTTTGGCGATTATTTGACGAGTGATTGAATATTGTTTTTCGACATATCCACAGGTTTGATCTGGTAGGAAAACTTGTATGTCCCCGGACGCAACTGAAACTCGGGATGCGTGCGCGGATTCCAGCTATCATCGCCGCCAAGACCGGCGTGTTGATAGTCGATGTTCAGCGTGGTGTACGGCGCGTCTTTGATATCGGTCGTGTGTTTTGCCGATGTCAGATTTTCCAATGAATAGAACGTCGCGCTGAATTCAAATGTCGGTTGGCCGGTGAACAGCAGCCCAACGTTTTTGTCATTGGCAATGCTCATCCAGTACACATCTGTGCGATTGCCGTTTTCCTGCGGTTTGACGTATGGGAAATACAAATCCTTCACCGAAGACTTGTAAACTCCAAAGCGCTCACCGTCTTTGCGATCGATATAACTTTCATTTGGCCCGCGACCGTACCACTGCACCTGGTCGAACTCTTTCTTCAACAGCCATTCGGTGCCGATGCGCGGCACGGTTTTAATCGTCTCGGGAATATTAATTTCATTGTACACCGAAATCTCGCCGCTGCCATTCACAACATAAGCCATGTGCACGGGAATGTCACCGGCCTTGGAAGCAAGCGAACCGTTCACGACAATTTTGGCTTGTGTTTCATTTTCATAAAGAGAAACATCCTGAACCTTAAACACCAGCTCATTCAGACCATCTCGGCGCCACTGAGATCCGTAACTGTTGTTGCCGCCGCCGTCATCATTGTCCGTTGGCGCACGCCAGAGGTTGGGCTGCGCGCCGCGTTCTAGCAGCTCCGCACCGCTCAATTTTAAAGAAGCAAGCGTACCCGCTTTTTTATCAAACACCGCGGTCACCTCGGAGCTGTTCACGATGATTTGATCGCCTTTTTCTTTGACAGACACATTGCCTGCTTTGGCAGCCATTTTGGCTATATCAGCTTTTGGAAAAACAAATTGCTCCCATGCCAGCTCGAATCCTTTTTCAGCCCATGGCGTTTTGTCTTTTAATTTCAGGCTGATGTTCAGATAATAATCGTTTTCTTTATTCAACGTTTCGTAAAACGGGCCAATGACAAAAATCTTGCCGTCGCCGGCAGGAATATTGAGACCGTCAATCGTGCCGGATTTTACCACCTCAAACGGAGTGACCAATTGCCACTCTGCCTGCAGAAAATCCAGCGACTTGAAATCGTAGTGATTTTCAATCGCGATCACGCCGGCGTACAAATCAACTGCTTTAATTTTGACAAACTGGAAAATCTTTTTAATATCCTGCATGGCCGGTTGCGCGGTGCGATCCGGATTGACGACGCCGTTGATGCAGAAATTGAGATCATTCGGCGTATCGCCATAATCGCCGCCGTAGGCGAAAAACTCACGGCCGTCGTCGGTCTTTTTCGTCAAGCCCTGATCGATAAAATCCCAGATGAACGCGCCCTGCATACGCGGGTGCGATTCAAACATGTCCCAGTATTTCTTCAGATTGCCGGTGCTGTTGCCCATGCCGTGGGCGTATTCGCAAATGATCACCGGGCGCGTCGGATCCTTTTCCGTCAGGACAACAATCTCATCCAGGGTCGGATACATGGTGGAAATGATATCATACTTGGACAAATCTTTAATGTAGGCAGGAGTCCGGCTCTCGTAATGAATCGGCCGCGTCGCGTCGAGCTTTTTCATGGCATCATACATGACGTCAAACGCCGTGCCGTAACCGGTTTCGTTGCCCATGGACCACAAAACAATGGACGCATGATTTTTATCGCGTTCCACCATGGCGGTGCCGCGTGTCACAAAGGCGTTTTGCCATTCCGGTTTTTCGTCGAGATAGATTTTCAATTCGGCCCACAATTCGTGGCTCTCGATATTGGCTTCATCAATAACATAAATGCCGTATTCGTCACACAGCTCGTACCAGCGCGTTTGGTTGGGATAGTGCGATGTGCGCACGGCGTTGATATTGTATTGCTTCATCAGCAGAATATCTTTGATCATGGTTTCTTCGGACACCACACGACCGGCATCCGGTTGAATTTCATGTCGATTGACGCCTTTGAAATAGGGCGCTTTACCGTTGACCAAAAGCTGACCGTTGACAATCTCGACCTCGCGGAAACCAATTTTTTGGCTGATGGCTTCCAACACGTTGTCTTTGGCATCTTTCAACTCAAAAGTGACGGTATAGAGATTGGGGATTTCCGCGCTCCACTTTTTCGGATTGTCAACCTTGACCGAGATGATGGCCGCTCCGTTTTCCTTTTTGCCGATCGACGGAATTGTCACCTCGGTCTTATCAGTCATGCCAAAACCATCCAGCGTCATGTGAAGAGTCACATCGGAAACATCCGTATCGCTCGCATTCATGACATCAAAAGTAACATTGAGTTCAGCATCTTTGTAGTGATAATCGAGATCCGTGACGATCTGAAAATCGCGAATGTAAACTGATGGACGCGCGACGAGATAGACATCGCGATAAATGCCGGAGAGGCGCCAGAAATCCTGATCCTCCAAATAACTGCCATCGGACCAGCGAATGACTTTTGCGGCGAGCACATTTTTGCCGGGCTTGACGACATCCGTGACATTAAACTCGGCCGGCAGCATGCTGTCCTGCGAGTAGCCAACTTCCTCCCCGTTCACCCACACGTACAAAGCGGACTGCACGCCAGCAAAATGCAGAAAAATCTCCGAGCCGTTCCACGAAACCGGAACATCAAATTCGAGGCGATAGAGCCCGGTTTCGTTGGCATCGTGCGGCACTTTGGGCGGATTGGACGCATCAAACGGATGTTTGATGTTGGTATAAATCGGGCGGCCGTAGCCTTTCACCTGCCAGTTGGACGGCACGGCGAGATTATCCCATGCGGCGTCGTTATAGTCTGCTGCATAAAAATCGTTCGGTGCATCGGCCGGCTTGATGAGAAATTTGAATTTCCAGTCGCCGTTTAAATTGACGATTCGATCGGATTTTACCGCATCAAACGCCAGCGACGTTTTGGCATCCTGATACGGAATCATCGTGGCATGCGGCGCCACTTTGTTAATGGCGATGATTTCCGGATTTTCCCATTCCAGGCCGTTTTGCTCGAATGTTTTTGTTTGTGAGAACACCAAAATGCTGCCCAGTAAAAACAAAATAAAAAATAATTTCATAGAACGCTCCCGTTTAAAGCTTGAATTTTTAAAAGAACTTGGAAAAAGAAAAAAATCAATCAAGACACAAAATGAAAAAGCCCATCATGTAAACCATGACAGGCTTAGTACGCCCGGCGGGATTCGAACCCACAACCCCCAGCTCCGGAGTACTGCCTTTCATTTTGATTTATCTCTTTAAAAACCATTATCCTGAATCCGGGAAAATGGTTCGTTTTTCCCTCCAAAATGTCCAAAATTGTACCAAAAATGCCTTTTTTGGTTTCCCTCATTGTTCCCCGTTTTTATTGCACTTATGATCATTTTTAATTTTAGCCTCGTTCCCCTATTGTTCCCCTAAATTTCCACGACATTTTCAAACGCGTTCAAAACCGCTTCATCGACGAGTTTGGCGTAAATTTCTGTGGTTCGCACGGCGGAATGTCCCATCGTTTTTGAAATCGCGGCCAAAGACACACCCTGCCCCAGCGCATCTGTCGCCCAAGTGTGCCGCGCCGAATGAAAGGTGATTTTGCGGTCGATGCCACATTTGCGACGCGCAGTCAGCACAGCATCCGAGAGACTTTTTCTATGGGCGACGTCGTGGAAGAGGTGTCCCTGCTCCCATCGTCGCCTGTAAATCTCCGCATAGTGCGGACGTGGTGCGCGTGACTGCGCTGCACGCATCTCGATCCCGCTTCTCAGCCATTCGAGACGCCGTTCCACAAGGGCCGCGCATTCCGGGCCGACCGGAACCATCCGCATTTTCCCGCCCTTGCCGACAAATCGAATAACCATTCTGGTTTTATCTCCTTTACGGAAATAAAATACATCTTCTTTTTTTACTCCCAATACTTCTGACACTCTTGCATTCGTCCACAATGAAAAATTGAACGTGTCCAACTTCCACGCCGGACCCTTCGCCAACTCTTTTCTCAATGCTTCTATTTGTTCCGGCGTAGCAAATCTCGGATCCTGCCGCTGTGCCAGTTTGCTGCCTTTTTTAAAATATCCCAATGCCGGATTGTTCGCCATCCACTCTTTTGCAACCGCCCAGGACAAAAACGCCGACACCGATATCATATAACTCTTGACCGATTCCATCGTGAAAAAATCGCCGTATTGCGTCACCCGCTCCGTTCTCATCCACGTTACAAAATCATCAATCGTATTTCTGCTAATTTTTGCAAGTGGTGTATTTTTTCCCACAAACTCGATAAACAATAAAACCGTGGTTTCGTCTTTCTCAACTGTACGCTCCGACATTAATCCCAATTGTACCGCACGATCGCGCTGGTCAATGTACTCGATGAATGCCTTGCCGATGGCCTCAGATCGTACATGCACGGCCGTATAATCGGCCAGATCGAACGTCCCCAATTCAATCCGGTTGTTGATCTCCGCCAGCATTTTTTCCGCGACATCCCAGGTCACATGCTTGACGAATTTCTGCCGACTCAAATCGTCATATTTGATGATGAACATGGGCCACTTTCGCCCACGCTCCAAATAAACGATTTTAGCCCTCTTCGCTCCGTTGCTGTTTTTTGACGGTTTCATATGGCGTCACTATTTTGACAAATGCTTTCAATTTTTCTAAAAATACCCCTTTGTTTTTGTCCATATCCAACGCGTCGCATGCTTCGTTAAAATCGACGAGCTCCGCGTGGTCCATCGTGACGATGATTCTGGCAAATTTTTGTACCGATTCCAAATGTGCAGCGCTAAAATCTTTATACATATCGTTCAGCAGGTCCCGAAGGCTATCCCCGCCCCTCACTTGGTTCACGTCCTCAACAGTCCGCTGTTTCGTCAGTGTGGCCCAATCCCCTTTTACCATGTAGTCCATTTCCAGCGCATTGGCCAGCCGCCGCAACGTCGCCCTGTCTACAGTTTCTCTTGACCCCTCAAGGATTCTGTATATTACCGAATTGTGAATTCCGCTTTTGGTTTCGATTTCCGGTACACTCAAACAAAGCTCATCGACCCGGTCCCGCATCGTCCGCAAGAACGATTCTGTCTTAATCCTGCTCATACCTTAATATACCGCTTTATTATCTGATAAAAAAATTGCTATTTTCTGCTATTTGCAGGAATAATCCGTGACCAAAAACTGTTACAGGCGGTCGATAGCTGTTACTGGCGGACTGTAGCGGACTATTCCTTGTCTATTTTTCAACTTTAAGTACATATAAAACCAATAAATTTCAGGTTTTATTCCCATGAATTCAGAAAAAGAACATTTCAACCGCGACGACTTGGCCTGCAAGAATTTACTCAATATATCCGAGAGCCGTTTTTATCTCAATGTGTCACGACAACTTTTTGACCACCTCGAAAAGTGTGATCCCACCTTCCCGAAACGAAAAACCCCAACCAAACATTCAAGACCCCTCTTGGATGCCTGGCTTTCCCAAAACGGCTCTCTCTATTTTCAATACTCGAAATCAATCACGCGCAGCAATCGCGCCGTTCGCGTTTCTTTGTCACTCGATCAAATGAATTGAAAGGACATATCATGTACAAACTCAACCGCCCCTGGCACCAATCCGACGTCAATAATTATCTCACCTGCCCGAAAATGAGTTATTTCCGAACCTACTTGCAGCTGCCCGAACCCGGGCGCCATCCCAACGCGGTAACCGGCTCGGCGTTACACTGGGCCATCGAATTGTGGCACGATGAAAAACAACCCGCCTGGAATCAAAGCAAAATCAATTCCTTTGTGGCGGAGTTGTTCGAACGTACGA
>CAYSNA010000349.1:0-6085 GCA_964432185.1 uncultured Cytophagia bacterium | reverse complement strand
AAAAAACGCACAAGTGGACTTCATTTAAGAGTGATTGGCCAAACAGCATTTTTATGTCGCAGGATTTTGTCGCTATCGAATCCGTCGGTCTGGATTTTTTGCGGGAGGAAGCGACCCAGACGAACTGCAAAGGCAATGTTGATAATTATTTGCACGAAGCAGCGATGGCGCACAACGCGCCTTCGGGAGTCGTTTACGATCCCGAACAGGACGGCACACCGCTGAAAAGTCTGGGCGTTCATGAACATTGGAACAATGCACAGGATAAAAAATATACGCGCAACCTGGGTACCGGCGATGGCATTGAACTGGTCATCGCCGGTTCGTCTACGGCCGTTCACGAATGGACTGCAGCACCGACCACGTTTCAAATCGTCAAAAACTATCCGAATCCGTTTAATGCCCAGACGCGCATCACATTTATGGTGCCGCAGGCTTCGGATGTTCGCCTCGATATTTTGAACTTGAGAGGTGAGCCGATCACGAGACTCTACAACCAACGCGCCGAGGCCGGAACGCACGAGATTGTCTGGAACGGCACAGATAAAAATAGCGAAACAGTACCCAGCGGCCTCTATTTCGTTCGCCTCACGGCGGATGAACATTCGGCTGTCCATAAAATGACGCTGACAAAATAAAGAGATGGTATGGTCACAATAAAAGATTTGGCTCGACTGCTCAATCTTCACCATACGACTGTTTCCAAAGCGCTGCGGGATCATCCCGATATCAAACAGGAAACCAAGGACAAAGTGAAGGCCCTCGCCAAGGAACTGGATTATTTTCCGAACGCGCTGGCGCAAAGTTTCAAACGCCGTTCGAGCAGCACCATCGGCGTCATTGTTCCCAATATTAACGTTGATTTTTTCGCCATCGTCATCAGCGCCATTGAGGATGTCCTTTACGATGCCGGCTATACGATCATGATTTCGCAATCCAATGAGAGCCTGCAGCGCGAAGAACTGATCGCCACTACGATGCTGTCGAATCAGGTGGCCGGGCTCATCATGTCGGCCTCGGTCGAGACCAACAATATTGCCCATCTCAAAAGTTTTAACACGCACGAAATCCCGGTGGTCTTTTTTGACCGCGCCGTGCCGGACTCCAGGGTGGCCAAGGTTGTTGTGGATGACTATAAAGCGGCTTTTGAATTGACCGAGTATCTCATCAACCGGGGCTACACCCACATTGCTCACCTCGGCGCATCACAAGTCGCGGCCGTGAGCGTGGACCGCCGCCGGGGTTTTGTCGATGCGCATAAAAAACACCATATACCGCTTCGAGAGAACTGGATCACAGAAGGCGGTTTTCGTGAACACAGCGGCTATGTCAATATGGACCGTTTGCTGCAAGCGGGTGAACGGCCGCGAGCGGTATTTGCCGTAAACGACCAGGTCGCTTTTGGCGCCTACAAGGCGATTAAAAAATATGGTTTAAAAATTCCGGATGATATCGCCGTTGCCGGTTTCGGCAATTTGGCGCTGGCGGAATATATGGATCCGCCTTTAACCACCGTTGCCCAGGAACCGGAACGCATGGGCAAAGCGTGCGCGCAACTGCTGCTCAGCGCTATTCAGGAACCACGGAAAAATATTGAGGATGAAAAAATTGTCATCCCGACAAGTTTGATCATCAA
The DNA here is from genome assembly GCA_964432185.1 of uncultured Cytophagia bacterium. Classification (GTDB taxonomy): domain Bacteria; phylum Zhuqueibacterota; class Zhuqueibacteria; order Residuimicrobiales; family Krinioviventaceae; genus Kriniovivens. The sequence goes on along the minus strand of CAYSNA010000349.1, from coordinate 4,449 downwards.
AAGATCAACATAAAAACAATCAATTGATTCAGTCCAATTACATAAATCAAACAAAAGGAGGAGCCGCCTATGATAAACACCATTGAAATTAAAGATTATCGCTAACCGCTGCTTTGATTTCAATTGCATCACCACTTGAAGTATTTCAACAGAAAACAGTTATACTTTGGATATCAAGCCCACAATTCAAAGTGAAACACATCAAAACATTTGGGAGAATTGAAAATGAAATACTCACTACTCTTATTCGTACTGATTTTTGCGGTTGGGGCCTTTGCCTTGGACATCGCCATTGATGCACAGCGCGATGCCTGGTTCAACACGCTCACTGGTCCGGCCGATGGCTGGATTTATTTGTCACCGGAATCCGAAGGTACGACGGGTGTACAACCGGATGATGAATATGACTGCTCGGCTCTGATTTGGCAAGCATGGGATGAGACCTACTATTATTTCTACGCTGAAGTCACAGATGAATACGTCACCGTCAATAATACGACGGTGTATGAGAACGACGCCATTGAACAAAAAATCGATCCGGATCCGAATATGATTGACGAATCCACCACCGGCGTGGCGGCTACCCGCATGAGCGCCCTGGGCGTTGATGATGCTGAAGTTCCGGAAGCGGTGCAAAACATTGATTCCGGCGAAATGACCGGCGGCTGGGCCCCGACTGAAGATGATTGGGCTAGAACCGAAACCGATCTGGGTTACAACCTCGAGTGGCGTATTCCGTGGGATGCGATTCAGCAGGGTGACCGTGCGGTGATCGTCGGCGTTGGCGAAGTCTTTGGTTTGGCCATCAACGTGATGGATAACGACGAAACTCAACGTGATCACGTTCTGCGTTGGGCATCGGACATGGGCGATTTGGTGTGGAATGAACCGAAACGCCACGGCACGGTAACCTTTGCGGAAAACAACATCCTCAGCCTGTCCACAGAAAATGCCATTACCGGAGTGGATACAAATACGGTTGATTACCAGCCGGCTGGTGGCGGCGGTGGCGGCAGCGAACTGCCGGAACCCGTGCTGTTCTTCGACTTTGAAGAAACCGAAGGCATGACCTGTATTGATCAGGGAACAGCGAAAAATAATGCCGAAATTGTCGATGATCCCGGTGTGCTCGAACGCGTCAATGAAGGTATTGTCACCCGCCCGGGCGAAACGGGTCGCGCCATTGAGTTTGTCGAACAAGATGGATTTGGCCAACTGTGTTATGTGAATGTACCGTTCATCGATGCTTTGAATTCTCCCAATTATACGATCTCCTGCTGGATTCTTTATACCGGTGAATCGACAAACTGGGGTTACCTGTTCTGGGCCGATGGTGACGTTTGGGAACCTGAAGTGATGGATCGCCACATCGATGTCTGGCTGCACCCGTTTGACGGCAATACGACTCTCGGCGTTGATTGTATCCTAAACCAGCTCGATGAAGGTCAATTCCGCGTCGCCACCAATCCGCCGGAGGATGGCGTCAATATTGGCGACCAGGATTGGCACCAAATCACTTGTGTGCTGACAGATAATATCGCCTATGAAATTTATATCGATGGCGAGCTGGTTGTCGAAGGCGAGGGCACAGATGAAATCGTTGAAAACGGCGGCGATGATCTCTGGCTCGGCGCTCGTCCAAACAATGCTGACGCAACCACATCTGTTAAATTGGTCGGCATGATGGATCGCGTGCGCTTCTGGGATCAAGCCCTCACAACCGATCAAATCGAGTACCTCTATCTGATGGAAGGCCCGAACGGCGGCAGTGTTGACGTGGCTGAAAAAGTCGAGACTCCGGCGGAATTTGCCCTTGCGGCCAACTATCCGAATCCGTTCAACCCATCAACCACCATTACATTCTCGTTGGACAAAACACAAGACGTGTCGGTTGACGTGTACGACCTGCTCGGCCACAAAGTGAAAACGTTGGTCAGCGGCGTGCAAACGGCCGGTGTGCATACGGCTCAATGGGACGCTACAAATGACTTTGGTCAACGCGTCTCCAGCGGCGTTTACCTCTATCGCCTGAACGCCGGCGACCGCGTCGAAACTCGCAAGATGATGCTGTTGAAATAATCTCATCTGTTTAGGGATACTATCATCCCGCACTATTTTCTCAACCCTGACGGGGCTGATGCCCAGTCAGGGTTTTGTTTTTTAAGGCCATGAGAAATTTTTCACCCTGTTTGACAAGAGAAATAACTGCAATATTTTCAAAAAACACTTGCTCAAATGCGACGAATTCCATAGTATCAATTGTTGCATTTTAATCCACATTGACTAATAACCTGTAGCAAGAAAGGAGTAAATTGCCAACGGAACGGCCTGGGGATACAAAAGGCACGACAACCAGAGCAACACGCGGATGGGACCGACAGCACACGAAACCAGTCTTTTTTAACCTAATTAATGAGGGTATAACCATGTACAAAAAAGACAGTAGTATTGTTGTTTCAGTTGTAATATTTCTTTTCTTCTTTAGTTTCTCACTCTTTGCCGTTATACCGGATGTTTTACGCGAATCCTTCGACTATCCTGAAGGCGATCTTCTTGATCAGGGCGAGACGGGTAACGGCTGGCTCGGTCCATGGGAAAACCTGGAGAGCGGCATTGTGTCCGTGATTGGCGGCACTCTTGGTTATGAGGGCCTCGCACAAACGGGCGGTTATCTGGAAGTTTCCGATGCCGGAACCATCTACAGATATTTGGAAGAAACCTGGCCGGATGACGGCAGCACCTATTGGATCAGTCTGCTGTATCAACGATTTGACGGGCACGATGTGGACGATTCCTATAACGGCTTGTCGCTCTTTCTCAACACCGCCGAGCTGCTTTACATCGGCAAACCATGGGGAAGCAAAAACATCGGTCTGGATGCGACGGGAATTTCAGGAGGTCTTCCGAGTTCAATAGATGCTTATGAACTCAATTGGATTGTCGTCAAGCTGGTCATGAACGGCACCAGCGAAAACGACCAGGTCTACTATTGGGTGAATCCGGATCCGAGCGTCGAACCGGATACGAGCGCTGCCGACACCTCAGGACTTTGGAACGGCAGCGGTGGTTTTAACCGGTTCCGCATTGGCAGCGGCAACGCTCCAACACCGTGCGAAGCGTTGTACGATGAAATACGCGTGAGCACAACCTTTGCAGGACTGACTGTGGAAACCGATGTGGCAAATAAAGTGACGCCGCCGCAAGTGTTCGCACTCGAACAAAATTATCCCAACCCCTTCAATCCAACAACAACCATCACCTATGCTCTGGATAAAACAAGCGATGTTCGTTTAGAAATTTACGATCAACTCGGACACCACATTCGCACGCTGTGGTCCGGCGTTCAAGGCGAAGGTGCCCATCACGTACAATGGGACGGGACGGATGCGTCCGGCCTCTCTGTTGCCAGCGGCCTGTATCTGTATCGACTGCAATCGGCAGGGCACATCGAAACGCGCAAGATGATGCTGCTGAGATAATCCTCTGACAACATCCGATAGACCGTGTTGAACGCTCTGTTTTTTATTTCAAAATGAAAGACTGCACATGCGGCCCCAAAAATAATCTGGTAAATGAACCAATAAAAGGAGGACATGATAAACATTGTTTCAAGGTCATCATAAAAAAAATATGACCGCAGTAGACGTGAAATTGATGAGTACAAAAACATGCTTAAAGGAGTTAAACATGAAAAACCGAACCATAAGTATCGCTGCTGTTCTTTGTTTCTTACTGCTAACGTCTTTCGCCGTTGCCCAGGTTTTCCCGCCCGTCTGGCAAGCAGGACCATTTCCAACCGGTACTGAGACAGTAAGAGGCGATGCGCCCTGTGATACAAATATCCCGGATGTATTCGGCACCATCCATGAATATACCGCATACCGCGGCACACCGGAAATTGACGGTATTGTTAACGGCGATCCGGTATGGGGAAGCATTCCGTGGACACCCATGGATTTGTATACCACCCAGGCAGGCGATGCGAACGAAGCCTATTCTATTTTTGATAGCCTGGGTATCGCTCCGATCACGAATTATGGCGGCGCAGAGGATATTTCCGCCTATTTCAAAATCCTGTGGGATGACGACAATGTCTATTTTGCGCTCTATAAAGTTGATGAATCTTTTGTCTCTGACACCACGCATGCGGAAGATTTGGGACAAATCTGGCAAGACGATGCCTACCAAATCGTGCTTGATTGCAACGATCCTTTTGACCTGGGTGGCGCGCTTCCATCAGCAGAGGTTGGTTTGGCGTTGTTGGGCAGGATTAGCAATGACATGGCTTATACCGAGACGGCTTACACGTCCTGGCGCAATACAAATGGTGATCCACTCGAGTTGGCCGATGGTGATGGATCATCAGCCATAGAAATTTGTGATGGAAAAGCGTATTTTGGTACCATCACCCCAAAGCATGTCGGATACACTGAAGTTATAGAAGTAGCT
>CAYSNA010000348.1:0-6107 GCA_964432185.1 uncultured Cytophagia bacterium | reverse complement strand
GGATGGATGCCTCATCATTGTACGGCGAAATGAAAAAGTGAAATTGATAGTCCACGTGCTCCCGCGCGATAATCAGGTTGACCTGGACCTGTTCCCCGTTTAAAAAAGGACTTTCTGGCTTGAAGATGTAAGTGACACCATCATCCGACAAACGAATGTCTCCTCGATGCTCACCGCTTTTGTCGCCCGTCACCTCCAGTGTAATATCATCGACAGAGATATGTTCCACATCATTTGAGAATCTGAAAATAATGGTTGTGGAGGTGGAGTGTAATTGACTGTTTGGAATGGGGTGCAGGTACTGAATAAAGTGTGACCCGGAACGTGCTGGTTCAGACAGAGTCCCAAGCAGAAGGAAAAACATGAATGCCTTGAATGATGTGACGGAGAACATCTTCTTTCCAATACTCAATGCCATAATTTGCTCACTCGATTTGACCAAATATTGCAAATTTTTGCCAGGTTTCAAAGAATATCATTCTTGCACGCCGCGGACGGTGATTGGCTGTTTTGTTCAATACAGTGTGATGAATTGATTTTATGGATATGGGCATGAACTACTCTTTATCTCGCCTGCATCTGAGATCAACGGTGTTAAAAGTGTTGGAGTGTAAGCGTTAGGATTGTTATATTGGGTCAACATGAGATAAAATATAAAGTTAATAATTCGATTCAGCTCGTTAGGGAAACGTCATCTCGAACAACGAGCGGGGGTGAAAGGAAAAACATACTATGAATCAGTTCCGATACCTTGTTCCAATCATTGCCTTTATTCTTCTATTTGCCGGTCAATCCGATGCCCAGCGCTCGCCGTTGGAAAACCTGGATCGCGGCGTGGTTGCCGTCGCAACATCAAATTCCGGTGTCTATATCGGCTGGCGGCTATTGGCGTCTGATCTGCATAATATTCAGTTTAATGTCTATCGTGGCACTGTAAAACTCAATGATGAACCAATTTCAGCATCAACAAATTTTGTCGATGCTGATGGGACAGCGGGCGATACCTACACTGTCACGCCGGTTATTGATGGCGTTGAGGGAGACGCTTCGGACGCGGTGACGCCGTGGAGTCAGAACTACAGGACGATTCCTTTGTTGCGTCCGCAAGGTGGGTGCACGCCGGATAATGTGAATTATACCTACAGTCCAAATGATGTCAGCGCTGCCGACCTTGATGGCGATGGTCAATATGAACTGGTTCTAAAATGGGAGCCATCCAATTCCAAAGATAATTCACAAAGCGGCTACACCGGAAATGTCTATCTTGATGGTCTAGAAATGGACGGCACATTGCTGTGGCGTATTGATTTGGGACGGAATATTCGTGCGGGCGCGCACTATACACAATTTATGGTCTACGACCTGGACGGTGACGGCAGGGCGGAGGTGGCTTGCAAAACCGCCGATGCGACAATTGATGGTGTTGGAACGGTCATTGGCAAGGCAGATGCGGATTATCGAAATTCCGGCGGCTATATTCTGTCCGGGCCGGAGTATTTCACAATTTTTGACGGCCTCACGGGTGCGGCATTGGCCACAACCGATTATATCCCGGCGCGTGGCAGTGTGAGTTCCTGGGGCGATTCGTATGGCAACAGAGTCGACCGCTTCCTTGCCGGCGTCGCCTACCTTGATGGTGAACGTCCGAGCGTCGTTATGTGCCGCGGTTATTATACCAGAACAGTTCTTGCCGCCTGGGATTGGCGTGATGGTCAATTGACCAGTCGCTGGGTTTTTGATTCCAATAAAGGTTATCCTTCTTATACCGGCCAGGGCAATCATCAATTGAGCGTGGCTGATCTTGATCAGGATGGCAAGGATGAAATCGTTTACGGCTCCATGGCGGTTGATGATGACGGTACCGGATTGTGGAACTCCAGACTGGGGCACGGTGATGCGTTGCATGTGTCGGATATTGATCCGAGTCGAACTGGCCTCGAAATTTGGGGCATTCACGAAAATGCCGCTGTGGGTTCCGCCTTGCTCGAAGGGCGAACCGGAAAAGTTATTTGGGGAACCGGACCAGGGGATGTCGGTCGTGGTGTGTCTGCTAATCTTGATGATAAACAGGACGGCATGGAATGCTGGGGCGGCACCGATGGTTTGCGCAGCGCCAAAAACGTGCGTGTGGGAAATGCGCCGCCGTCTTCAAACTTTGTGATCTGGTGGGATGCCGATTTGGCGCGGGAGCTGCTGGACAGCAATAACATCCGAAAATATGGCGGCTCGAATCCGACCTTGTTGGTCGCCAACAACTGTACGTCCAACAATGGCACAAAATCAACGCCGTCCTTGTCGGCTGATCTGTGCGGCGATTGGCGGGAAGAAGTGATTTGGCGAACCAACGATAACTCATCATTGAGAATTTACACAACGACCGCTGTCACGCCCTACCGGCTCACAACGCTCATGCATGACCGGCAATATCGTCTTGCCATCGCTTGGCAGAATGTGGGGTATAACCAACCACCACATACAAGCTTTTTTATCGGCGCCGGCATGCTCGTACCGGATAGTCTTAAACCGCCGTCAACGCCCATCAATATTGAAACCACCGCGTGGGGAGACACGGTGCTGATCGAATGGGACGCGAATACGGATGTGGACCTGGCTGGATATACGATTTATCGTGGCAAAACCAAAGATACTTTAACGCTGTTACGTGATGTCGGTTTGGCCACTTCTTATGTCGATGCGGATGTCACGAACGATTCGACCTATTATTACGCGGTGGCTGCGTACGATGTTGACGGCAACGAATCCGCGCCGTCGGATGCCGTCAGGGCCGTCCCAACAATTCGCCCGGAAGCCCCCACCGGAATTACTTTTCGTTACGATACAAATTCCATCATGCTGTTATGGGATTCGCAGGATTTTGATCATATTTTAAGAGTGAATATTGATCGTTCCGAGCGAGCGGATATGGAATCGGCTCAACGATTTGTCAGGCAAAAATCCATTCAAACGTATACTGATAATAATTTGACCACCGGCAAAACATATTATTACACGATCAGTGTCACTGATAGGGATCACATCGATTCGTTCCCCTCAAAAGTGCTGGCCATTACGCCGGGCGAATCGTTCACCATGCAGTCGGAAGATGCGAATCACATCGGAACTGTCTATGTTGAGGAAGAGCATGTCGGATTTCACGGCACAGCATATACAAATTTTGATTCCGACAACAGCGCTATCGAATTTACCAACATGCCCGGATTTGGCGGCGGCAAACGCCTGTTAATTTTTCGCTATGCGCTGGGCAACACCAGCCGAACCGGCGCGCTGATTGTCAACGGGGCGACACACAAGTTGACCATGAAGGGAACCACCGAATGGACGAACTATGTTCTCGATAGTGTCACTGTCATCTTGAATCCCAGATTTGACAATACGATTCGCTTTGCCGCCACCGGCAGTGATTTTGGTAATTTGGATGAACTGACGATCCTCTCGGGAACGCCGGTTGCTGTTGATCGCTCAAGTGAGGAACGTACTCTGCCGTCAAACTTTGAATTGTATCAAAACTATCCGAATCCGTTTAATCCGCAGACGACGATCGCCTTTGCGCTGCCGGAAGCCGCGCGCGTTGAGGTCGACGTCTACGATATCAACGGCCGATTGGTCAGTTCGGCACTCAATGACAACTATCCGGCAGGCGTTCACAACGTTGTTTTTGATGGATCAGATCTCCCAAGCGGTGTTTATGTGATACGGACAAAAATGCTGCCATCAAACAGCAACGGCGAGTACACATTTACGAAAAAGATGATGTTGCTCAAATAAAAGTCGCACGATCAAATCTCGGTGTGATAGATCCGCTAACGGATAAACGACGCTTCACACCTATTACTTGGTCAATTCTCTCGCACAGCTGCGGCAGACGCTGGCCGCAGCTGTGTTTTATGTTCTGATACTAATCCTCAATTTTATTAAGGATACTACCATGCGAAAATTGCTGGTTCCCTTCCTGTTCGTTTTTCCTTTTTTAATGTTCTGTGGTGCTGCGGACAAACAAACATCTCCAACAGAGTGGCTCAAAGACGCCCGCATCGGCGCGTTCATGCATTTTCTGCCAGGCGATGCTGAGACTTTTCAGAAAGTAAATGATTTTGATGTTCAGGCGCTCGCTGTTCAGTTGGAATCTATCGGAGCGCAGTATTTTTTTCTTACCCTCGGTCAAAACTCCGGTTATTATAATTCACCAAACGCTGTTTATGATCGTGTCACCGGCTACCAACCTGGCGAACGCTGTGCACAGCGCGATCTCCCGCTTGATCTCTTTAACGCTCTGAGCGAAAAAGGAATCAAGCTGATGCTCTACCTGCCCTGTCAGGTGCCGAATCGCGATACGCTGGCGCAAAAAGCGTTTGGCCTCGAACAGGGCCCGAAGGACCAGCCACTTAGCATCGAGTTCGCCAGAAAGTGGGCTGAAGTGATTTCTGAATGGTCATCTCGTTATGGCGATAAAGTCGCAGGGTGGTGGTTTGATGGCGGCTATGCGCACATCAATTTTAATGAAGAGATTGCGCGGATTTATGCCGAGGCTGTCAAACGCGGCAATCCGCAGGCAATTGTCACTTTTAATCCCGGCGTCAAACTTTTACGGTACACGGCGGCAGAAGATTATACCGCCGGCGAGTTGAACGAGCCGTTCGATATCGTGCCGGATTCAAGATGGGTTGACGGCTCGCAATGGCATGCGCTGACGTTTCTCGGTTCCTCCTGGGGTAAACAGGACGTCCGCTATTCGACGGACTTGTGGCAAAAATGGTTTGACAAGGTGACCACCCATGGCGGAGTTGTAACATTGGATATGGGACCGAACTGGGATCCAAATGCCGGACCAATTGGATCGATCTCGACAGAGCAAGCAGAGCAGTTTCGCGCCATTGCTCAGCCATAGGTTTTATCGGCAACTCGACATCAAACTTTTGAATTATCAATTCACAGAGGCGCCGGCGGTGTTGAGTAATTCTGATGTTATCTGGTGCGTGCAACATGATCATTGTTCCTCACCTGTCTCAATAATTGAAAAATGAGTACACATTCTCAAACATCAAAACGCGTAAAAATTACCCGCAATGTTATTGCGCTCGGTTTTGTGAGCCTGTTCACCGATGCGGCCAGCGAAATGATCTATCCGCTTGTGCCCGTGTTTGTGACCCTGCTCGGATCAAGCGTGATTATTTTAGGCGTGATCGAGGGCGTCGCCGAAACGACGGCGTCCATGCTAAAATTGATGAGCGGGATAATTTCCGATAAAATCGGCAAACGCAAATTACTTGTCGTTATTGGCTATGGATTATCAACGCTGATCCGGCCCTTCACCGGTGTGGTCTCGGCGGCGTGGCAGATTGTTTTCATTCGAATGGTCGATCGAGTGGGCAAGGGCATTCGCACCGCGCCTCGGGATGCGCTCATTGCGTCTTCAATTGATGAAAGCATTCGGGGAAAAGCCTACGGGTTCCATCGGGCGATGGATCATACCGGCGCGGTCATCGGTCCGCTACTCGCTTTCCTTTCGCTAATGGTGCTCATTCTTGTCTTTAAAATGCAAGACACGATTTTGATTCTTCGATCGACCTTTCTGCTGGCTTTTTTGCCGGGACTAGGCGCGCTCCTTGTGCTCATCTTTTTTGTGCGCGAAAAAGCTGTGTCCACCTCATCAATAATAAAAAGAAAATTTTCTCTCAGACAATTTGACAAGAATTTCCTGATCTATGTGAGCATAGTAACGCTTTTCACGTTGGGTAACTCGTCCGATGCATTTTTACTCTTCCGAATTCAGGATACGCTTCATCACAGCACAGCCCTCTATGCTCTTATCTATTCGACGCCCATCATCGGTGATACTGTTAGACACTTTGGCAATGCAGAAGCGCAACAAAAATTGATTGATATCCTGTTCCTGCCGCTGGTGTGGGCGTTTTTTCACATCATCAAAGTTATTTTTTCAACGCATCTTGGCGCGCTTTCGGATAGAGTCGGCAGAAAAATTGTGATTAACATTGGCTGGGGCATATACGCTCTCGTCTATTTTGCATTTGCAATGCTCGACCGCCTGCCGGACGTGGACTTGATCGTCGGCACGCAGAAATTCCACC
>CAYSNA010000347.1:0-6115 GCA_964432185.1 uncultured Cytophagia bacterium | reverse complement strand
TCCACTTGTGCGTTTTTTTCAATTCTGTGGATTGATCCGGCGCCGAGTACAGACCATCGACGAAAAACAACATGGTTTTGGCGCCGAGATGTTCATAGCCCATCAAATCAACAATCGTATTGTAGGTGTTCATATCGCGTTTGTCAAAATCCCAGTGGCCGCCAAAATGGAAATCCGAGTGCACGCATACATAAGGGTGCAGTCCGGCATTTTTCGGCGCGCTGCTTTGCGGACTACCATCGGGTGGATAGGACATAATGGCGCCGAACTGGTTTTTCCCTGACAGCGTGATGCCGGCCAAGTTGTGACCTTTTAACTGCGCCATGTTGATGAGATATCTGGCCTGCGATACCTGTTTCGGCACGTAGGTGGGATTGCCTCCGTCCGGTTCAAGATCAAGCTTTTGCGAAAACTTTATTCGAGCATTGGTATCGCGCTGCACTTTTTCGCGGCCGCGTTCACCCGCCCAGTCGGCAAAAACAACGTCGGGATAGACGGCTTTGCACTTGTCGTAAATGGAATTCGGGACATATCGTGTCGCGTCAAAAAATGTAATGTCCGCGGGATTCACTTTGGCGTTTTCCACTAGTTGCTGCAGCATGGCAAAAATACATTGCGGGGAGCTGTAAAAACTTGTCTGGCTGACATTGTATGAACCGCAGGCGTTCAAATTAATTTTGATGGCAATTTTTTCTCCGGCTTGATAGCCGACATCACCGTTGCCGTGTTGTTGATTAAAATAGCGAAATAGCGCATCCCACGCTGCAGCGTCGGTGCTCGTGCCGGTCAGGTCGCGCAGCGATTGCGACACCATTGTATTCACCACGGTTTGGCTGGTATATTTGTCATCCGTATACGAGCCCGTGCCGTTCCAGCTTGTGGCGTCTGCATTGTGCGCCCACACCACGCGGCCGGGAAAAATGCCCTTGGCCACGCCCATCGGCGAGTTGGGCGCATCGGTCGGTTCAAACGGATCATCCGCCGCTGTGAGGCGTGAAACCGGCGTGGCGAAAAAAGTAAATCCCAGCGTAGCGACCAGTAAACCAACGAAAATCATCGTAACGACAACATTGCCGGAGCGAAGGTGTGATTTCAATTTTTTGAATACAACGATGGAGGAGAAGAGGCTGATGATCCACACGATAAAACTGGAGGCTATGGGAAACGCCACCCGCTGACAAGGATAAAATGCCCGGCTCGGTTTTGGAATGACACGAATGAGAAACCAAATGAGAGATGCAGCGCCAATAAAAGGAAGAACGAGTTTGCTGACTATTGCTCTGAAAGAGTGGTAATTTTTATTTATTTTTCTGCAATGCACTGGGAACTCCTTATCACACAATGCCGTTACCATTTTTCAATATGAAGTGACAGTCCCCCGGCTTGTTTTCTTACGTGCTATCACACGTGTGATAATATAAGCTTTAATGATTACAATGCAAGTGAAATTTATCAAAAAATTACCGAGTTATTCCACAAGAAGAAGCTTGCGGGTTTTTGTAAAATCAGGCGTGCTCATTTTATAAAAGTATATACCGCTGGCAACGCGGCGCCCGCTATCGTCTCGTGCGTCCCATAAAGCCGAATGTGAGCCCCGGGCTTGATGGCTGTTCACAAGCGACCTCACCAGTTGCCCCTGTGTGTTATAAATGCCGATTTGTACGGATGCGGAGTGTGGCAGAACATAGTTGATGGTTGTGGTGGGATTAAAGGGATTTGGAACATTTTGCGCGAGCTGAAATGTTGTTATATTGTTTTTATCGGCCATAATCCGGCTCGGTAATTTTTCCGGCAAAATAGACAAGGTGCTAAAGGACCGTAAATCGGTTTTGCTGTTGGAACCCACTTTGCTCAAATAATCGATATGATGCATATTCGACCAATTACCCGCGCCTTTTTCCTGCTCATCCAAATCCTGGATTTCAATATTGAGTCCGACCATGCCTGCTTTGCTCAGATCAAAAAATGAATTTTCATCGATTTGCATGCAGGGATTCGGATTGATGCGCCATTCGATGACATAGCCGCGGCCTTCGGTTTTATCTTTTAAGCGCACGGCGACCTGCATATCACCATTGGCGGCCCACTGTTCATAAACGTTCCAGGCTGTGGCGCGAGGTTCACCGGCCATTAAACCACCCTGCTCAAGCCCGTGCAGGGTTGATTTGTGCGTGCTGGTCACTACCTGCCAGCTACGGCCATCTCCGGCGCAACCGCCCGTGGCCTGCCATTTGTAGGTTGAGTTCATCATAATCTCGACGCCATCGCCCCACCATGGCCAGCCTTTCGGACTCATCTCATTGGCGTCCGGATTATTGGCATGCACCCAGCGATTGATATCAAATCCGTATAAAACGTCGTCCATCACATCAAATGCAAAATAAAGGCTCGTGCCGTCGTGCTTGATCCACATTTTGACCGACAGATCCAGGCTGTCTTGTGATGGCGGTTTGGTATCGCTCTCCCAGGTCTTGACGCCGGTATACATGTCGCAGTCGTCCCATTCACCATTCTGAATAATGCCGTCAAGTGTCGGCGTTGAGCCTTGAAAGGCAATGACCATTTTCGGCGCTTCACCCGCAATTAAATTCGTCATTAACGCCAGAGCTGAAAACGTGGTGATCATTATTGATTTGAACATGATTCTCCCTTGTATTGTTACTATTTTCTTCTCGTTCACAAAAAAGAATATAGATGAAATGTGCTTATAGTCAATCAATTTTCTGCACTTGTCTTTCATTTTGTTTGGAATCTTCTTACATTTTGATATGTTTGAACGAGTGAATTTTGAGGCTACACCACTAACCACGAGGTTTCCATGAAAAGTAAAATATTGATTGTGCTGGCTCTCGCCGGCTCGATTGCGCTGTTTAATTCCTGCGCCGAATCGTCAAAAGTCGAGTCTGTTGAAAAAGCAAAAACCAGCGAAAAACAGGCTCAGAGACAACTGCAAGACGATTTGCAGCAGCGCGCCGAACAGGTTGAAAACATGCGCGCCGAAGCCGAAGAATTGATGCGTAAACTTGCGGACAAGCAACGTCTCCTCGAGGAAAAGCAGGCTGAGCTTGATTCCATTCGGGAAGACCTTGAACTCAAGGCCGTCGAGCTGCAACTGCGAGAAGAACAAGCAGCCCGAATCCAGCGAACAGGGCAGTGGCTGTTTCTCATTGGTGTCGTACTTGTTCTCATCGCGATCATTTTGTTGATCGTAAAACCGGGAAAGAAAAAACGTGCAGATGAGGCAACGAACGATTTAGGGGCGGACGGCGCGTCAGTTGTCGTAAAGGATGACGGCCAACAAAAGAAAACCGCTTCGGACAAAAAGAGTGAGCAACCGACGCAAGAGGTTAAAGCTGTCGAAGAAAAAGAGGTCAAACCAGCAGCTAAAAAGCGAACGCGGAAAACAGCGGCAAAAGCTGAGGAGTCGACGTCGCCAAAACCGGAGCTGAACGAGGAAGAAAAAGTCAAACCGACCACGCTCACGCGAAAAAAAGCGGCCGATACGGCGAGCGAAAAAAACGACGTAGCGGCAGGCAAGCCAAGGTCAAGCCGCTCTCGGAAAAAGACTGAAGCGCCGTCCGAAGAAAAAACGGACGAGCAGAAAAAGGATCAAGCAGAAGCGGACGACACGACTAAAACGGAAGAATAACCAATGCAGACGAAAATTTATACCCTTGCCATCGCCGTGATTTTTAGCGTTTGGGTGAATGTGTTTGCCGGCAACCGCCTGAATGCCGAGTGGCAGGATTTGTTTAACGGCGAAAATCTTGACGGTTGGCACATTCTCAACGGGCAGCACAGCTTTGAGGTTATTGACGGCATAATCGTCGGGACCACGATCGTCGGACAACCGAACGGATTTTTATCAACACAGGAAAAATATTCCAATTTTGTCCTCGAGGTGGATTTCCTTGTTGATGACGCCATGAATTCGGGCATCATGGTTCGGGGATTGAGCACAAAGGACTATATGGATGGACGCGTGCACGGCTATCAGGTTGAGATTGATCCGTCCGAGCGTGCCTGGACAGGCGGCATTTACGATGAAGCCCGGCGCGGCTGGATTTATGATCTGCGCCTCAATGAGGCGGCGCGCAAGGCGTTCAAACCTGGCGAGTGGAACACCCTGCACATTGAGGCGGTCGGCACGTCCATCCGCACCTGGCTCAACGGCACTCCGTGCGCCAATCTTGTGGACGATATGACCTCGGAAGGTTTTATCGGATTACAAGTGCACAGCAACAAAACCGGCGGCGCCCAAGTGCGCTGGCAAAATATCCGCATTCTTGATCTCGGTTCTACGTCCGAGTTCCCGCAAACAATTAAAGGCCATACACCGGATTGGACATATCCGCAAAAGTAGATAGATATTGAAATTGAAGTGTCACGGCAGCGATGCGCGCACTTTGGGCATCGCTGCCGTGGCGTTTTGATTCTGTTCTTTGAAAGGAATTGGCGATTTGTCTCGACTTTTTGATTTTGGTGTGTTCTTGCTCATTTCGAATTTTGTCGTCGGAAAACTGGCGCTGCCGCTTTTTGCGGTCAATTTTTATCTCGGGCTCTCGGTCTACCTGTTTAGTTGGCTTATGTTGGGGGCCGGGCTCGCCATAAGCGGTAAAAAGGGATGGAATCTCGCAATGGTCTGGTTTTGTGAAAAAAAGGTTTTCATTCGGCATAGCATGTTGCAAAGAGAACGTAAATAAATTTTTCCAGATCGATTAATGTTTCTCTCGGATATTCAATCTCCCTGTATTGTGACTCATTATCTCCCTCCGATGGACCAATCTAAGTCCTGTTTAATCATCGCATTACAAAAATGATTTTATCTTACAAAATTGATTCTACAAAAATTATGCCAGCCGGATTACTTTTAACTTGACTCTCAACGAGCATTGTTTTATATTTGTCCCCATTGTTATGGATAGTGAGGAAGAGTTATGTCAGTTACGATTCATGATGTTGAAAATATTGCGCGGTTGGCCAAACTGTCGTTCTCGGAGGATGAGAAAGTCAAATTTGTCGAGCAGTTCAATCAAATACTCACCTATATGGACAAGTTGAACGAGCTGGACACCAGTGATGTTGAACCGACCTATAATCCCCTGGCGCTGCAAAATGTTTTGCGAAAAGACGAGGTGCACACCTGGCTTAGCCAAAAGGAGGCGTTGGCCAACGCCCCAAAATCAAATCATGGCTTCTTTAGCGTACCCAAAGTGATTGGATGATATGGAAAAGGTCGTGGCCATAATTCCGGCTCGCTGGGCCTCGTCCAGGTTTCCCGGCAAACCGCTTGCACCTATTGCCGGCAAGCCGATGATTCAATGGGTCTATGAGCGCACAAGTTTGGCGAGCACATTGGCTGACGTTTTGATTGCCACGGATGATGACCGAATCGTTCAAGCTGTCAAGGCATTTGGCGGCAATGCGGTGAAAACGCCGTCAGACTTGCCATCCGGTACGGATCGGGTTGCGCACGTCGCGCGGCACCTCGACGTTGACGCGGTCATTAATGTCCAGGGCGATGAGCCGCTGATTGATCCGCACGCCATCGATGTTTTGGTAAAAACGTTGCTCGCTGAACAATCAACAAAAATGGCCACGCTCGTTCGCAAAATTAGTGACGCGGAAACGCTCGATAATCCCAATACCGTGCGCGTTGTGCTTGATCACAATCACAATGCTCTGTATTTTTCCCGCGCCGCCATTCCGTTCGCCCGTGGCATCGACAAGGATCAATGGGTGCTGCATTTTCCATATTATGATCATATTGGCATTTATGCCTATCGAAAAGAGTTTCTGCTGGAATTGACCGAGCTGCCCATTTCCATGCTGGAGCAGGCGGAAAAGCTCGAGCAGCTCCGCGTTCTCGAAAATGGTTTTAAAATCAAAGTTGCTATCGTGGACGTACAGCCGGTTGGCGTTGATGTGCCGGCGGACGTAAAGCGGGTTGAACAACGAATAAAAGAGTTGAATTTGCTATGAAAGCTGTCAAATATATTTTTGTCACGGGTGGCGTGGTTTCGTCGCTGGGAAAAGGCATTGCCGCCGCTTCGATTGGCCGGCTGTTAAAGGCGCGCGATTATAATGTCACCATCATGAAACTGGATCCGTATCT
>CAYSNA010000346.1:0-6117 GCA_964432185.1 uncultured Cytophagia bacterium | reverse complement strand
CATAGTACGCTTTGTCAGAAATCGACCTTGATCAACTGGTTTTTGTGACAAGTTACAAGACCCCTCATAAACGCTCGAAAAAAATTTACCCGCCCGAACATCGTTTGAACATGCTAAAATTGGCCATCGAAAATCATCCCCAATTCGCTGTGTGTGAATTTGAACTGGACAAGGGCGGCACATCCTTTACAATTGATACGATTCACTATCTCCGGCAGCATTATCATCTTTTGCGCGATGATTTGTATGTTATCATCGGCGCCGATAATCTTGTTGATTTTCATCGCTGGAAAGCTCCCGATTTGATTTTGGAAAATGCGCGCATTGCCGTCGCCGGACGTCCGAGCTATGATATGACTAATCCGATGTATAAAGATTTTTATTTTCTCGATACACCATTGCTTGACATTTCCGCCTCGATGATTCGGCAACGACTTGGTGAACACAAAAGTGTGCGTTATCTTGTGCCTCAATCAGTTGAACATTACATTCGCGAACATCATCTTTATGTATAAAAAACAGCCGTGCGCACCTGCACAGGCCTTCACTGTTGAATTCTTGAGTCCATTTTACACGAAAAAACTAGTGCATAATCTAGAACTAAAAGCCAGATACAAAAATCTTGATCAGGCCGTCGAGCTGGCAGAAGCGCTTGAGCTGTCGCGAGAATGGAGCAGAAAACAGGTTGATACCTATTTTGTTGTGCCGGAAGGCAAGTTAAAACTTCGCCAGGTCGAGGGGCGGGCGGCCGAACTGATTTCGTACAAACGCCCGGAAAAAGTGAACGCCAAGGTGAGTGATTATCGACTTTATCATTCATCAAATGGCGACGTTCTTGCCGAGACGCTGTCACATGTGCTTGAGGTGGACCTGCAGGTTATCAAAGAACGCACGCTTTTTATGTGGCACAATGTTCGAATTCACCTTGATAAGGTTGAGCGACTCGGTCATTTTATCGAATTTGAAGTGGTGATGGGGGAGACGGACGATCTTGAAACGGCGCACGAACGGATTGATTTCTTGATGATTCATTTCGGCATTCAAGCCGACCATCTGGTGGACGTTGGTTATTATGAATTATTAAAAAGTGAGCTATATCAGAATGCTTAGACAATTAAAAGTCTTTCACGGGAGCAGTAATCCGGAATTGGCGCAGGAAATTTGCCAACGTCTCGGGATCACGCCCGGACTGGTCAAGCTGAAAAAATTCAGCAACGGCAATATCAAAGTCAAAATTGAAGAAAATATACGCAACAATGATATTTTTGTCATTCAGTCAAGTTCTGATCCGGTGAATGATAATCTCGTCGAACTGCTCATCATGATTGATGCGTTAAAGTACGCCTCTGCGGGGCGGATTACGGCGGTGCTGCCCAGTTTTTTTTATGCACGCTCGGACAAAAAAGATGAACCGCGAATTTCCATTACGGCGCGGCTCATCACCGATTTGCTGCAAACGGCTGGCGCGCATCGAATTTTATCCATGACGCTGCACTCGCCGCAGGTGATGGGATTTTCCAGAATTCCCATGGACCAATTGAATGCGACGCAAGTGCTCATCAATCATTACAAGAAAAAAGATTTGTCAAATGCCGTTGTCGCGGCGCCGGACGTGGGCAGCGCCAAAGAGTCGCGCAAGTTCGCGCGTGCGCTCAATTTGCCCATGGTCATTCTCGACAAGGAGCGGCTCGGCGACAAGGAAGAGGTGGTGATGCGAAACATCATCGGTGATCCTGAAGATAAGGATGTACTGCTGCTGGATGATGAAATCCTTTCCGGCGGTTCTATCCTCGAAGCGGCAAAGATGCTCAAAACGCACGGCGCCAATCGGATTTGGGCCGGCTGCACGCACGGCTTTTTCACCCAAAATGCACTCAGCAAAATTGAAGAGTCCTGTATTGAAGAGGTGGTCGCAACTAATACGATTTCTCAAGTTCAGCATGCGCACTCTGGCAAATTGAAGGTACTTTCTGTGGCGTCGTTATTTGCGGATGCGATTAACGCCATTCATAAAGGCGAGTCCGTGGGCGCATTACTTGATGAAGAACACAACTGATAGCGATGGAGAAATTATGAGCAGCTTACCAGAACAAGTGGATATTTTCGTTCCCGGCCGATTGTGTCTTTTTGGCGAACATTCGGATTGGGCTGGTGGATACCGCCGTATCGACTCGACAATTGCTAAAGGCTATTGTTTGCTCGTTGGCACGAACCAGGGCATTTATGCGCGCGCCAAACGGCATCCGTCAAAATTAATCGTCACCTCAACGTTGCCGGACGGCTCTGTGCTTGGTCCGCATGAAATTGATATGAAGCGGGAAACGCTTTTGGAGATTGCGGAGGAAGGCGGATTTTACAGCTACACGGCCGGCGTGGCGTATCATATGATGAATCATTACAATATTCAAGGTCTCGAAATTGAGAGCTATAAAATGGATTTGCCCATTCGCAAGGGCTTGTCCTCGTCGGCCGCCAATAATGTTATGGTGGCGCGCGCGTTCAATCAACTTTATGATTTAAAATTGACCAAACGCGGCGAAATGGAAATTGCTTACCAGGTTGAAATTCTCACGCCATCGCGCTGCGGCCGCATGGACCAAGCGTGCGCCTATGGCAACACGCCGGTCTTTCTCACCTTCGACGGCGAACGCATGGACGTTGAAGAAGTGTACGTCACCCAGGATCTTTATTTCATAGTCGCCGATTTAAACGCCGGAAAAAATACGCAAAAGATTCTTGCCGATTTGAACGCGTGTTATCCCAAGAGCGGCGGCAAAATTGGCGAGGACGTTCGGTATTATCTTGGCCCCGTCAATAAAGATATTGTCTTTCGCGCGAAAACGGCGCTCAAGGAAGGCAACGCCAAAAAAATCGGCGCGCTCATGACCGAATCCCAGCGGTTTTTTGATCATTTTATGGCGCCGGCGTGTCCGACGGAATTACTGTCGCCGTCGCTGCATTTTGTGCTGACGAATCCGGATCTAAAAGAATTCACTTTTGGCGGTAAAGGCGTCGGTTCGCAGGGAGATGGTTGCGTGCAGTTTCTCGTCAAGGGGCCGAATGAACAAAAGCGCCTTATTGAAAAACTGAGAGAGTTGGACATGGATCCGTATCCGCTGGTGATCAAAGCGCAAACGGAAAAGGATCCGGAAGCGGACCATTCCGAGGATGAATATTAATATCCATTTAGAAAATGAACCGCAAAAATGTTGCGGATAAAATAACCGATCTGTTTGAGGAGACACACATGCCACAATTAGCCATCAAAGGTGGAACTCCGGTGCGCACCGAGCCGTTTCCGGTGTGGCCCATTTGGGGGGATGAAGAAATTGAAAACCTGACAGCGGTCATCAAAAGCCGCAAATGGGGCAGTCTGCACGGCTCCGTTTCGTCGGATTTTGAAAAAGCCTACGCCGAGTTTCATCAAGCCAAGCACGGCATTCTGACCAATAGCGGCACGACGGCGCTACGATTGGCGCTTACGGCCGCAGATATCGATGTCGGCGATGAAGTCTTGGTGCCGGCGTACACCTTTATCGCGTCGGCCTCCGCCGTTGTTGAGGCCGGAGCCGTCCCCATTTTTGTCGATATTGATCCAACAACCTATAACATTGATGTCAAAAGTTGCGAGCAGGCCATCACCAGTAAAACGCGTGGGATTATGCCGGTGCATTTTGCCGGTCGCCCTGCGGACATGGACGCGGTTTTGGCTTTTGCCAAAAAACACAATCTCATTGTCATAGAAGACGCCGCCCAGGCGTGGGGTTCGGAATGGAACGGCCGCAAAGTCGGCGCTCTTGGTGATGCCGGTTGTTTCAGCTTTCAATCGTCCAAAAATATCAATGCCGGAGAGGGCGGCATCATTTTAACCAATGATGATCTCGTCGCCAAAATGGTGCGCGCGCATAACAATTGCGGCCGCAGTGAGGACGGTCAATGGTACGAGCACTATTATTTTGGCGGCAATACGCGCATCACCGAGTTGCAATCCGCTGTGCTGGCAGCCCAGTTTGGGCGTTATCCGGAGCAGATGCAAATCCGCCTGGAGAATCTGAACTATCTTAATCAGGAATTGGCGCAAATCGACGGTATTGAGGTGATGGCTGAGGACGAGCGCATTACGGCGCAATCGGCGCATCTTTTTATTTTCCGCTATAAAAAGGAAGCGTTTGCCGGCAAATCGAAAATGCAGTTTATCGAGGCCATGCGCAAGGAAGGCATCCCGACGAGTCCCGGCTATTCCATCCCGCTGTACACGCAGCCGGTGTTTGCGCAAAAGTCGTTTGGCCCGCGCGGCCGCGCCGTGGACTTGCCGGTTGATTACCAATCCGTCGTTTGCCCCGAGACCGAAAAAGCCTGCTACGAGGAGGCGATCTGGTTCACTCAAAATACACTGCTCGGCACGCCGGATGATATGGATGATATTCTCGACGCCGTGGCTAAAATACAGGAAAACGCCGACGAGTTGTAAACATAAATGGTGAGAGTTGTCACCTGTGGCAGCTCTCACCCTTTTCCCCTCATTCAAATGTACGCGACATTACGGCATGAATTCTTATGCCTGACATCCAACCTTAAAAAAATCTAGTCTCACACGGCAAGCAATCCCGGTTTTTCACTTGTTCCCCTTTTGAATTCCAAATTCCCCAAAAGTGTCAGCAAAATCAAGATTACTGTCAAACAGATGTTTTTGACCGTTAGCTGACAGTTAGCGCGTTGCTTTCACTCGATAATATATGTATTCTGTGACAACTACGAAAACGTTTAATTGATGTAAATACCCATTCGCACAATTTCAGAGGATGTCAATATGAAGTGTCACTTTTTACGAATTGTTGTTTTTTTCATTTCTCTATCATGGTGGCCGTTTTTGACATTGACGGCCATGGAGATCGGCACCAACTTTTGGGCGCGTGTTGATTGGACCGGCGAGCGCACCTTTAAAGCCGGGGTCAATTTTAAAGACGCCTGGAACAGCGGCATTGAGGATTACCTCGTCAAAGAAGATGTCTGGAACCCGGCCTTTCTTGAGGAGATCGATTTTTACACCGTTCTGCGTTTCATGGATTGGGTGCCGACAAACAAATCCTCCGTGATCAACTGGACGCAGCGCAAACTACCGACAAATCCGGATCAAACGGCGCCCTTTAAAGATCAACCCGGCGTCGCTATTGAATGGATGATTGACCTGTGTAACCGTGTCGACGCCGATATGTGGTTCTGTGTACCGCATGCGGCGAACGACGAGTATCATCGCGAACTGGCGACGCTCATTTTTAATCAGCTTAAACCGTCGCTGAAAATTTATATCGAGTATTCCAATGAGGTGTGGAATTTTACCGTGCAAAAGGATCACGCCACGCAACAGGGCAAAGCGATCGGCATCAAAACGCAAGAATATGTGGCGCATCGCTCGGCGCACATATGGGGGACGTTTGCCGAGGTTTTTGGCGATCAGTTTGAGGACCGAGTTGTCAAAACCATCTGCGGCCAGTCCACCAATTCAGGCATTGCCCGGGAGCAGCTCGCTTATCTGTATAATGAAAATAAAAATCCCACCGGGCTGCTGCCGGACGTCTACGGCACCGCGCCCTATTTTGGCGGCAACGGTTTTAACGCCAACGTCAGCAATGCGTTTGAGGTGCTGGAAACCGATATTTTTGAACACCGCTGGGACAAGCCCACCGGTTCCAGTCGCATTGATAATGTAAAAACGCATTACAGCCTGATCCGCGGCTATGACAAAGAGCTCAAGCTCGTCTGTTACGAGGGCGGGCAGCACATTACCAACAATGCGACCAAAGTCAATTATGATCCGCGCATGTACGATCTCTATTTGCGTTATCTGGCGGCGATGGAAGATTATGTCGAAGTGTTCGCGCACTATGTCAATTGCGGCACTTGCGGCGATGGCGGCTGCTGGGGTGCCAAAGAATATACCGGTCAGCCCGCGGACGAAGCGCCAAAATACCAGGCGCTGCTCGATTACAGCAACGGCATCCGTTCGGACGTGTCCGATGATGGCGCATGGAATACCGAAATACCGGCCTCTTTTCAGCTCGCGAATTATCCAAATCCTTTTAATCCAATCACAACGATTGCATTCTCACTCCAGGC
>CAYSNA010000345.1:0-6124 GCA_964432185.1 uncultured Cytophagia bacterium | reverse complement strand
CCCACCACAACAAAAAAATCACTATATTTCAAGCCGAAAAATTATTCAGAGAATCACAGCATGCCGTTTGAGTTAAAAAATCTCCGTTATCATAATCTTGCGCCGGTGAACCTTGTCATTCAGAACGGTGAATGTCTCGGCCTATCCGGCCCGTCCGGTTCCGGAAAATCGCTTCTGCTGCGGGCGTTGGCTGATCTTGATCCGCATGGCGGCGACGTGTTGTTGGATGAGCAATCCATGATGGATACCAAACCCTGCGACTGGCGCAAAAAAGTCGGGCTGCTGCCGGCCGAGAGCCAGTGGTGGTTTGATACGGTGGGGGAACATTTCCCGAATTATGATGAAACGATTCTGGCTAAAATCGGTTTTGACAAACAGGTCATGGGTTGGCAAGTCAGCCGACTCTCCAGCGGCGAGAAACAACGCCTCGCCCTTTTACGCGTGCTGATGAATGAACCGCGAATTTTATTGCTTGATGAACCAACCGCTAATCTTGATCGGCGATTTGTCGGTACAGTGGAAACCTTGCTTCTGGATTATAAAAAAGAAAAAAACGCCGTCTTGTTGTGGGTGAGTCACGATCCCGAACAATTGCAGCGCGTAGCGGACCGCCGCTTTGAAATCCGCGATCAGCAGATTGTCGAGGTGAGTTTTGGATAGCAGCATTAAAATTCTCACACCGCTTGATCTTTTTCCCGCGGCAGCGCTCGTCCTCCTGTTGGCCATTCTGACGTTTTTGCTCAAGCTGGGCATCGGCAAGCAGTTGGTCATCGCGGCCACGCGCACGGTTATTCAATTGTCGCTCATCGGTTTTGTGTTGAAATGGGTATTTGCGATCTCAAATTTCTGGATCATCACCCTCATGGCCATTGTCATGCTCATTGCCGCCGGTCGCGAGGCGGCGAATCGACAAAAACGCCGTTTCACAGGATTGTGGGGTTTTTCCATCGGCATGGCCGCCATGTTTTTGTCATCCTTTACCATCACCTTTTTTGCGCTTGTCGCCATCATTCAAAATGATCCCTGGTATTTGCCGCAATATTCCATTCCGATTTTGGGCATGATGCTCGGCAATACAATGAACGGTATCTCCCTTGGACTTGATCGGCTGACAACAACAGCGTGGCAACAACGCGCCATCATCGAATCACGATTGATGCTCGGACAAACATGGATGCAGGCGATCTCGGATATCCGCAAGGACAGTATCAGAAGCTCGATCATCCCGACCATCAACATGATGGCCATCGCCGGGCTGGTCAGTCTGCCGGGGATGATGACCGGACAAATTCTCGCCGGCAACTCGCCAACGGATGCGGTGAAATATCAGATCCTCATCATGTTTATGATTGCCGCGGGCGCCGGATTCGGCAGTCTGGCGGCCATTTACCTCGCCTCGCGGCGATTGTTTGATGAGCGGCATCGGCTGCGTCTGGACCGTTTGAAGGGAACGCGTTGAAGATGGCAAATGTAAAGATTCGGTGAAATTCGTGCTGGAAAACGCGGAACATTCATCCCGCTTTGGATGTTAGATTCTGTACTTTGATTATTTTAACGAGAATGCGTATCTTTGCCCATGCAAGAAACCGGAACTATAATTTCAACACACGGCAACAAAGCGGTCATCCAGCTCAATCGTGGTGAAAAATGCGACGGCTGCAACGTGTGCAGTGCCTTTGGTGAGAACAAAATGCAGCTCGAAGCGCTCAACAGCATCGGTGCCGCCGTGGGCGATTGGGTGCAAGTGGTGGTTCAACCGCAACAGGTTATCAAAAGTTCGATGCTCATTTTTATCTTGCCGCTTTTCATGATGCTCGCCGGCTATTTTGTCGCCGTGCGATTTATACCGCCGCACAGTGAAGGCGTTGGCATTGTCGGAGCATTTACGGCCTTGGCGCTGGCCTTTGTGGTCATCAAACTGACGGACAAACGACGACATCCGGATGACATCAATCCGGCCATAATTGTGGATTTTGCGCAGACATTGGAAAAGGGATAACCTATGCGTTTTTTTCTTCTTGTATTGATTTTACTCTTAATCGTTGCAGTTGATGGCTGGTCGCGTCCGGATCAGAGCCTTCGCGTGTTGTCATCCTCTGACAGACAAATGACCATTGAGATTCAACCGGACTGGCACATTCGATCACTCGGTGAAGGCGCTGAACAATGGCAACAATTCACTTTCCCGGACGCTCAATTTGACGCCGAACCGGGCATGCCGCAGATTCCGACCAAGGTACTCGTTGTCGGCGTGCCGCAAAACGGCACTGTGCAGGTTCAGGTTCTGCAATCCGAGTTTGAAGCCGTAGAGAATGTCCGCCTGGCTCCGGCTCCGACCATTCTGCCGAACGAGATCGGCTACAGTAACCGATTCGAAGCCGATCCGCAGACGTATGCCCAATCACTCTTTCTGCCGGAAAATATCATCAGCGTCGCGGAGCCGACAACGTTTCGTTCACAAAAAATCGCCAAGATTTTTGTCAAGCCGCTGCAATTTAATCCGGCTCTGGGACGCGTGCAGCACTATAAAAAGATTGTCTTGCAACTGACATTTACCGGAAGCAGTTCACAAACAACCACAGCCGCGCCTCTGGCAGAGGATGATCATTTTTACAAAAATTTGCTACTGAATTATGAGCAGTCCAGAGCCTGGCGGCAACCGGTCGAACGTGTATTGCGCAAACCGAACCGTTCCTTTTTTGAAGGCGAGAACTGGTACAAAATCACCATCAGCGGCGATGGCGCCGGCGGTAAGGAAGGCATGTATAAAATTACCGGTTCGGCGCTGAAACAGGCATTGTCCAAGAAAAATATCTCGTTGACAGCCATCGATCCGGCAACCCTTCAACTTTTTAACAACGGCGGCCGAGAATTAAAATATGACGTCACGGCGAAAAACGACACGCTCATTGAAAATCCAATTCTTGTTATGGGAGAAGAGGATGGCCGGTTTAACGATTCGGATTATATCGTCTTTTACGGCCGGTCCCTCGAAGGTGTTGAATTTGATCCGACGAGAAACCAGCTCGATCATTATATCAATCACTATGGTTATGATAATGTTTACTGGTTGACATTCAACAAACAAAAAGGCAAGCGAATTGAAAGTATGGCTTCGCGTTCGACCGACGGCCTGACACCGGAACCGAGCTTTCGCGACCTGGCCTGGATTGAGGAAGAAAAACACAATATTTTGCATTCCGGCACCGTCTGGTTGGGGAACGAATTACGGCGCGATAAAAACGCCTATTCCATTAATTTTGACATGCCGGGTGCGGTAATGTCGGACAATGTTGTGGTGCGCACCGCCATCGCCCCGCTCGGCAGCGACCAGCACTACTACTCGATCTATGTCAACGGCAATAATGTTGGACAGTTCAATCAGTGGGGCGGCAGCTCGGATATTGGCTACGAATCCTTCTCCCTCATCGAGCGAACATTCCTGGCGAACGGCGTTTTAATGGACGGCGCCAACACCGTGACCATCAACTATAACGTGACATCCGATTTGCTGTTTTCCTATGTTGATTATGTGTCGCTCGAATATAACCGACGCTTCACTGCGGTCGAAAACCAGTTGGCGTTTTACTCGCCGCTGCGGACCGAGATCGTTCGATATACAATCGATGGATTCTCCAGCAACGACGTACGAGTTTTTGATGTGACGACTATCGGCGCCATTCGCGAGATTGCCGCGGCATCGCCGACGGTCGGCACTATCGACTTTGCCGATCAAAGTACAACCATAGAACCAAAACGCTACATTGCCGCAACACCGGCGGCCTATAAATCCATCGAGGCGTCGGCCATAGCCGCTGAAACGATCACCGGCTTGCGCCAAAACCGCGATGTCGATTACATCATTATCACGCACGATAATTTTCGTCAGCAAGCTGAAGAACTCGAAAGCCTGCGCGAAAACTGGAATCCCAAAGAACGCCTGGAAACGGAAGTTGTTTCGATTAGCGATGTCATCAAGGAATTTGGCTGGGGATTGAGTGATCCCGCCGCGATTCGCAATTTTCTCGCGTACGCCTATGATAACTGGGGCCAACCGCAATACGTTTTGTTGTTCGGCGATGGCCATTATGATTATAAAGATATCCTCAAACAAAATGCGCCAAACTTGATCATCCCGTATCAAGCCGGCGGCACATCCGCGACGACTTCGCGCGTAACGGACGATTGGTACACGTATATCAAAGGCAACAGCGAGGGTATGCAGATGGCCATCGGCCGGCTTGTTGTGCAATCGGTGGATGAAGCGCAAAATGCCGTCTGGAAAATTACCACGTATGAAACCGAACCCGAGTACGGCGAATGGCTCAAGACCATCACCATGGTGGCGGATGATGAATTTACCGATGACAACTCGGGCAATGAAGCGATGCACACCACCGATGCCGAAGATATCGCCGAGCATTATGTGCCGGATTTGATTGATGTCAAAAAGATTTATATGGTCGATTATCCCGAGGTCAAGACGGCCAGTATTACAGGGCGCGAAAAACCGGCGGCCACGCGCGATCTGATCGAGCAAATTAACAAAGGCTCGCTGATCATCAACTACCTCGGGCATGGTAATCCTGATCTGTGGGCGCACGAACGTTTGCTGCTCAACACGCGCGATTACGATAAAATTGACAACGGCCAACGCATGGCTATGTGGGTCGCGGCCACCTGCGAATTTGCCTGGTGGGACCAACCGACATCGCAAAGTTTTGCCGAAGAAATTTTAAATGCGCCCAAACGCGGCGCCATTGCCATGCTGGCGTCCTCGCGGCTGGTTTACGCATCGGATAACGCGGCGTTTAATCGGAGCCTGTTCAACAAACTGTTTGCCGATTATGCCGAAACCGGCTTGACCCGGCGCATTGGCGATGCGGTGATGGAAGCCAAAATTGCCGGCAACGGCAATGCCGTCAACGATGAAAAATACAATTTGTTTGGTGATCCGGCGCTGCGGTTGTGCGCGCCGCAATACCGCGCCGTCATTGACGAGATTAGTCCCGACAGCATCCAGGCGCTGAGCACCATGATGGTCAAAGGTCACATCGAAGATCGCGGTTATGTTCTGGACGGCTACGAAGGCAAAATCCTCGTTCGTGCGCTCGATACCCGCAAGTCATACGATTACAGCCACCCGGACGGCGTGACGATCCGCGGTTTAAAAACGACCGGCAACACTATTTTTCGCGGCGTCGCATCCATCACCCAGGGCGCGTTTGATGTGCAATTTATCGTGCCGAAAGATATTTCGTACGGCGGCACTGACGGCCGCATCAGCCTTTATTTCTGGAATGACAACACCTCCGGCACCGGCACGAAAAACGGACTGGCCATTGGCGCCACCGGCGTCGATTTGGTCGATACTGTTGGACCGTCAATGAGCGTCCATTTTGGCAGCGACGATTTTGTCCCGGGCGATTACGTCTCATCCCGCCCCACGTTGCACATGACCATATCCGATTCGATAAGCGGCGTCAACACGGCCGGCGATATCGGCCATCAAATCCTTCTCACGCTGGATGAGGATTACAACAATTCGATTGACATCACTGAATATTTTACCTACAACGAAGGCAGTTATACCGAGGGATCACTGAAATATACGATTCTGGATTTACCGCTTGGTGAGCATACGATTCAGGTGAAAGCCTGGGACAATTCCAATAATTCATCCATCATTGAGACCGATTTTGTCGTCATTGACGATTCGAATTTGGAAATCCGTAATCCGTTAACCTACCCCAATCCGATGGCAAATGAATGCAGCTTTCGATTTGAACTCAGTCAGGATGCGAATGTCGGGATTAAAATTTACACGGTGGCCGGACGCCTGATCAAAACGTTTGAGACCATGCCCGCGCGGGTCGGTTATAACGTTTTTCCACTCATGTGGGACGGGCGGGATAACGCCGGTGATCCGGTGGCCAACGGTGTTTATCTCTACAAAATTTTCGCCAAATCGCATCGAGAAGACAAAACGCTTAATGCAGAAGTTGTTGAAAAATTGATTGTGGCGAAATAAAATTGAATAGGACACGGATGAAACGGATTGTACGGAGTTACACGGATTAGAAAAAATCTGTTTTCAACCGTTGTTGTGATAAATAAAAAAAGC
>CAYSNA010000344.1:0-6124 GCA_964432185.1 uncultured Cytophagia bacterium | reverse complement strand
TCAATGAAGCCGATTTTCTCCCCGGATGGATTTATCCTCGGTCACAAAAACGAAACGGCATCAGTCATCAAGTCGTTCACGATCAGTCCATGGCAATCAGATTCGATAGATGTGATTTTTTCACCGACCGAGCCAATGAACTATCGCCACTTCCTGGTCATTGACTATTCGACTTCACAAACATCTCAAAGCCACTATGTTCAATTATACGGGCGAGCGGTTACCGGCACCCTCGTTCAGGCCGGCGCTGTTTCCGGAACCTGGCGAGCATCCGACGGCCCGTTTTACATTATGGGTGATATAGCAGTATCCGGTTTGCTTGACATCATTCCGGGCGTAACCATTGAATTTCAGGGACCATACTCGATAACCGTCGGGGCCGGTTCAACTTTGCGGGCGGCAGGCAGCGAATCCGACAGCATTCGTTTCACCGCCTACGACACATCCGAGGGGTGGCGCGGCCTTCGATTTTTAGAGAGCGGCAACGATAATATTTTGTCATTTTGCACCATTCAGTTTGGAAAAAAAGTCACCAGCAGTGACCTCGTACAAAATGAATATGGCGGGGCTGTGTTTTGCAGCAACTCCAGATTGACCATCCATCACTGCAGCATCATGGACAACTGGGCCATTGGCGGTGGGGCGATTTATTTAACAGGGTCGAATCCGATCATCGAAAACAGCATTATCGTCAATAACAGAGCGTTAAGCGACGGTGGTGGCGGCATCTCATGCATCAACTCGGATGCGGAACTTTTTCGCGTCGTCATTGCCAATAACCGGGCGCTTAATTTTTTTGCTGATGGCGACAACGGCGGCGGTATCCTGTGCTGGTCGTCAAGTCCGAAACTGATCAACGTCACACTGGCGGGCAATGTGGCCGATAAAGGAGGCGGTGTCTATATTTCACAAAAAGGATCAAATCCGGTGATGGTCAATTCCATTTTATGGGATAATATTCCAAACGCCGCCGAGTTTGGCAAGGAACCAAAATCCAAATCTCTGGTCGTCGCCTATTCGGATGTAGAAGACGGCGCCGCAGGAATCGAAACAGCATCAGTCGGCACAGTTTATTGGCTCGACGGCAATATGAATATCATGCCGAATTTTGTCGATCCGGAAATCGCCGATTTCCGTTTGATTCAGGGCTCGCCATGTATCGACCAGGCGGTTGAAAACACAACAATCAGCTATGAAGCGGGTCAGATTAACGTTCCAGCGATGTCCTATCTGGGCGACGGGCCGGATATTGGCGCCTGCGAATCGTATCTGGTGCTGCCGGTAGAATTGATCCACTTTTCCGGCCGAGTTGTACATTCTGATGTCCTTTTGGAGTGGACGACCGCTTCCGAGACAAACAACTATAGTTTTTTGATCCAACGAAGTATTGACGACGAAAATTACATGACCATCGGCGCCGTTTCAGGTCACGGCACAAGCGCGCAAAACCATCACTATTCGCTGATCGACAAGTCTGTTCCCGTTGGAACGTATTTTTATCGCCTCGAGCAAATCGATTATGACGGAACACGTACCGATTCGTTCTCCATCGCTGTGACCGTGCAGCCGCCTCTCACTTTTCAACTTTATCCCGCCTTTCCCAATCCTTTTAATGCGGGCACAACTATTCAATACGAGCTTCCGCAAACGACTCGTGTGATCCTCGATGTTTATAATGCAATCGGTCAGAAAATCAAAAATTTGGTTGATGAAGAAATGCTCGCCGGCTGCTATTCGATCAACTGGGACGCGACGGACGAGTCGCAGGTACCGGTTGCGACCGGCCTTTATATTATAAACATTAAAACGGCTATGAGAACGGCCAATCAAAAAATCGTGGTTCTTCGATAGCGCCGAACCACATAGCATAAAGTCTTAACAAAAGGAGCCAAAAAATGAAAACATTAATTTTTGCTCTCTTGCTTATTCTCTGTTTCAGTTGCTCAAAGGAGACTGAACCATTTAATCCGCTGCAAACCTTTGAGGCACAGGGCCGAGGTAACGGTAACCAGCACACGGTTGTGGCAAAAGTGGAACTCGCGTGTGGTGTTGGTGAACAGAATGCAAATATGACCGCGCATGTTGAAATGAACATGACTAACAACCGGGGCGCGAATAAAGGTGAATATCGTTTTCAGCTGATGGATCAAAACCAAAATCAGTACAGAGAAATTGTTGCCGCAATCCATCAATTTAAAGTGGAAAACGGCATGTGCTGGATGATCGGCCAGGTGACGCACGACAGTAAAGGCTGCGAGGCCGGCACAGCTTACCAGAACCATGGCGAGTATTGCCCCTATCGCGATGGTGACTGTGACCAAGATTGTGATTGTGAGTGTAAATGTGAATGCACATGTAATTGCGCCTGTGGATGCCAGGGCGACTGTCCATGCGATTGCGCCTGCGAGTGCTGCCAATGTTTGCAGCATCGCTTGAGAACACGCTTGCGCGGTGCTGAAAACAAAGCGGAACGTACTCGCCTCCGCGCACAACTCCGCAACCGCGAGTGCGGTTGTGATTGCTCGTGCGACTGCCCTTGCGATTGTCCGGATGATTGCCAGGCAGATAACTGCGATTGCTGTTGTCATGCCAATCACGGATCATGCGGTCAATTCAACTGCCATGACTGGTGCTGCACGGGTGAGTGCTGTAATTGTGACTGTTGCCAAAACGGCGGGGATTGCCTCAAAAGCCAAAATCGAAAGCAAAACCGCAACAGCCAGGGTATGCAAGCCCATTACGCGGGCAATGGACATCTGAATCAATGGCAAGCCAAACATATGATGCACTGCCGTGTAGGACAGATCGTTTGTATCCGACTATGTGATGGAGAGCGCTGCCCGGATGGTTGCGACCAGTTGGCCTGGCGCTGGTGCGATGAGAAATCTCCTGTGCGCCTGCAGGATCGTTTGCAGTGGCAATTGTGCCAGAAAAAAATTCTCCAGGGTGATATCACCATCAATTAAAGTGCACTTGGGAGTATAAAGATTCCCTCCCACCCTGGTCGAAAAGTCGGCGGTGACCCCCATCCATCGCCGGCTTTTCATTTTTGGGGAAACAAAATTTCCATCACTCATGAAACATCACACCTGCGTTTTTTTAATTTGACACACATCGAATTAATTTCTTGACATTTCACACCATATTCCGTATTTTTGTTTCGACATTTATCGAATCAGAAAGAGGTCATTTTGAAATTTAAAGTCTCGGATAGCATCAACATTATGAAAGCGCTGGCGGATAGTTCCAGATTGCTCATCATCAACACCCTGTTTGAAAAACCGCAGTATGTGGAAGAACTGGCCAAGCGGCTTAATTTGTCGCCGTCCACGGTGTCCTTTCACTTGAAAAAATTGGAAAATGCCAATTTGGTGACGAAAAGCAAAAATCAATATTATGTGGTATTTCAGATCAATAAAGACATTTTTAGCAGCACGCTTAAATCGCTGACCACCTTTGAAAATTTGGAAAAATTTGTGCAGGACGAACGCATTACAGAATATCGCGACAAAGTTTTGCAGACTTTTATCAAAAACGGCAAAGTGGAAAAAATGCCGGCGCAACTGAAAAAGCGGTTGATTATTCTCTCCTGGTTCGCCACCAAGTTCGAACGCGAACGCACCTATCAGGAGGAAGAGGTGTCCAGGATCATCGAACAACACTATGACGATTACTGCCTGGTTCGCCGCGACCTGGTCGACTTTCACTTTATGAGCCGGAAAAAACAGCTCTATACGTTACTCAAAACCGAAATTGAATAGAGGATTTTCATGCATAATCATAGAAAAGAAATAAAACAGGATTATAAAAACCGCCCGCCGGACGCGGGTGTGTTTCAGATTAGAAATTTGCAGAATGGCAAAATATTCGTTCGCGGCCACCTCAATTTGCATGCGGCGAAAAATCGGTTTCCGTTTGAACTCAAAATGGGCATTATGCGCAATTCGCAATTGCAGGCGGATTATAATGCGCTGGGGCCGGAGCATTTTAGTTTTGAGGTGCTCGATCGCCTCGAACCGCAAGACGATCCGAATTACGATTACAAGGATGATCTGCAGACACTGGAAGACATCTGGTTGGATAAATTACAGCCGTACGGTGACAAGGGCTACAATATCAAAAAATAGAAAGGCTGATGTTTTATCAGCCTTTTAACACACCTTAGCCGACAGCGGTCTCGCCCGGTTTTAAATTCTTTTGGAGATAAAAAACCGAAACAATCACCACCGCCAGGCTGCCTCCCAACAACAGAAAATAATTGATCGGATTACTGAACAGATCGCGCGTTGATGCGAGCGCGTTTGTTTCCGGCATCAAAATCCAGGCGAGCAGCGAGCCGGAGCCATTGGCGACGAAATGGATGAACATGACGGTGAGCAATGAGCCGGTTCGATAGTAGATCCATCCCATAAAAAGGCCCAGGGCCACGGCCGGGAAAAACTGCCACGGATTAAAATGCAAAAAACCAAAAAACAGCGCCGACCAGATAATGGCTTTCGCCGGCGAATACCTTTTTAATAAACCGTCCAACATGATGCCGCGTAACAGCAGTTCCTCAAAAATCGGTGCGGCGACAACGACGGCGAGGACCGTCCACATATTTTGCTCGCCCAAAATTTGCAGGAAAAGCTGCTCAACAAACTCCGGCATTGGGATGGCATCCACAACGGGCTCGATGAGAAAATAGATGCCGAGTGTTCCGAAGACGATAAATATCAAATTGGTGATGGAAGGCAACGAAAAGTTGGGCGAGAAATGTCCCTCCCGCTTTTTTTTGAGTGCGATGCCGATCCATACGACCAATCCAAAAATAATAATATAACTAAGCAAAAATGTGAGCGAGTGCGAGGCAAACGCCGACCCCAGGGATAGCCCGCCAATGGCGGTCAAGATCCTCATAATGGCCAGCAGCACCAGATTGATGCCGATGGCGACCAGAGCCGTAATGCCAATTAATCCCCAGGACTGTTTTAAATTGGGGTAACCTGCGGGGTCCGAATTTTGAAAATCCATATATTCTCCATTTTTTTGAAAAAGATGATACAAAAAATGTCACTATCGAACAAGCTTTTTCAAAGACGCATCCTTTTGAATGATTTTTGCGCCTTTGGGTAACAAAGCCCAGTTTTATCGTATACGAAGCAACCCATTTAAAAAAAGGATGATACATGGCCCAGCCGTTTTTTATGCCCTTTGAACTTTATCAGCAAACCAGACTTTTTCATCAGGTGCAACTGTTGGTGGATGATTTTGAACAGGAATGGACTGCCAGCTCCAGCGCAGACATTTCGCTGCGGACGTTTTCATGCGATGAACAGCAGGAACGCGAAAGCCACTTGCGGACGTTCATTCAAAAAATCGAGTCCGAGCAAAAACATACGAACGCCGGATTTGAGAACGAGGCAATGCAGGAGCGCATGTTTTCGCACGTGCGGGCGTTTTTCAAATTCGCCATCGGTTTTAGCGAATCTCAACTTGATTTGATTTTATCCCTCGGTTTCAAAGAGTCGACAAAAGAATTCATCAACATCGCGCGATCATTTGATGCTAACCTGACATCCGCGGATATTTTTCAAGCCTGCCGAAATGTATGGATTATGAACGGCCTGCAACTTGTGCTCGGCCTGAAGGTCAAATTTACCCCGTCGATTTTTGCCTACAGCATGTTGTATCCGTACACGGATAATTATCTCGATGACGCGACCATCTCGACAACCGACAAAATTGAGTTCAACGAACGATTTGCGCAGCGCCTGGCCGGAAAATCCGTTGACGCCCGCAATAATCACGAGGCCATCATTTTTGCGCTGGTCGGGTTGATCGAAAAAGATTTTGATCGCGCCCGTTTTCCGCTGGTGTTCGAAAGCCTGCTCGCCATTCATCAAGCGCAAACAAAAAGCGTGTTTTTGCTGGGATCGGAAAATTTATCCGCGCGTGACGTTCTGCGCATCAGCTTGGAAAAAGGCGGCACGTCCGTTCTGGCCGACGGCTATCTGGTGGCCGGCGATTTCGATCGTCGGCGGACCATCCGGCAGACGATCAAGGTCGTCGACGGCAATATTAGTGATCAGGTTTCCAAAGCGATCGGCAGCGATTACCTCGCCGATTATCGACTCGCCTTCAA
>CAYSNA010000343.1:0-6142 GCA_964432185.1 uncultured Cytophagia bacterium | reverse complement strand
TAGCACCGGCGGGCGAATATGTGCTCAAAGCAGTCGAGTTCACCTTTGAGCGCACCGGTCGCATCACCCTGGCGTCCAAATTCGGTCGGGCTGATTTTAGCGATCAAACGCGCTACTGGGGCATGCTCTCCGGAATGATGATGGATAATGCCGTTCATCTGCAA
This sequence comes from uncultured Cytophagia bacterium, assembly GCA_964432185.1. GTDB lineage: Bacteria > Zhuqueibacterota > Zhuqueibacteria > Residuimicrobiales > Krinioviventaceae > Kriniovivens. The sequence goes on along the minus strand of CAYSNA010000343.1, from coordinate 5,978 downwards.
CAGGACCAGATTGACGTGGAGAGCCGCGACGGTGTGATTGATCTCGGCATTCAATATATCCTTATTGAAGCCAATGAACAGGCGACAGATTCGGCGCTGCCGCAAATTTCGCCGGATGGCCGGCCGCCATGGCAGCAAATTACCGTGATGGATCGAAGCTCAATTATCGGTATTCGCATCGTCAATTCGACCACGTTTGAAAAACTGGAAGATAAAAAACTTGGTCCGAATGATGTGGTTTATAATAAAGTATCGCCGCGCGAGTATTTTAAGCTGGAATAAGCAGCGAGATTTCATCGCTTCAAAGAAAAACTCGATGCCGAAAAACGACAACCGAGCCATCATAACGTGTGAACTTGTGTGTTTATAGTTTTATTGAAATCAACAGGTGTTGTCCAACGTGATACCTATCATTGAACATGGGGGATTTGAAGGTGATGATGGAAAATATACGTACTGCAACAGGGTGAATACTTCCGGCGGGGGGCAGGTGCACTTGACAAAGATTTTACTGCTGAAATAAATCAAACTGAGCCGATCCCGCACGAACGGATCGGCTCGTTTTCCGTCTTTACAATGTTGCGACTTTTTGCCGCAAGTTTTGCGGATCATCAAAACCGGGGCGCAGTTTTTCCATGGCGCGCAGCGTCGCTTGAGCGTCCGCTTTTCGCTCCAGTTGGACGTAACCGTTGCACAGGTTGTAAAACGTTTGAAAATCCTCCGGATCATGTTGAACGACCTGCTCAAGGTTCGTTACCGCCTCCTCAAAATTGCCCAGCACCAGATCGATCATGCCGATCCATTTGAGCGTAAACGGACCGGGCTGCATCTCGTGTGCTTTTTTGAGCAGCGGATACGCCTCTCTGTATTCCTTTTGTTTGAGAAAATTTTGCGCCTGTTTCATCAGCGCCATGTACACCAATTGCGCTGATTCCCCCTGCAGATTCGTCTCCGAGGCTTCAGCGATGCCGAATTCTTGTCGCAATTTTGCCGCCTCGTCGGCTTGACCGGTCTGGTCAAAACAGAGGATGAGATTGACAACGATCTGTCGGTCTTGCGGTAAACTGGCATAGGCGCGTTGAAGGTATGGTAACGCCTCGGCATATTTTTGCATGCCGCTCAAAATCTGTCCCATCCATTTGTTGGTCAGCGCCGTGCTGCCGTAGCGATGCGACAGTTTCAGCACATCGTACGCGCGCTCATAATCTTTTAAACGAAACAGCGTGGCCAACGCTTTCTCATAAAATTCCATTTCATGCGGGATGGTGTAATACGCCGCCCTGTACTCGCGGAACGCTTTTTCATACTCGCCTTTGGCTTCGTAATATTTGCCCATGTCGAGGTGGCCCACCACGACGCTATAGTGTTTATCCGTCAAAATACGCACGGAGAGGGATTCGGCGCGCGTTTTGGGGAAATAATTGTCCAGCGCGTGGTTCGGTTGAATTTCCGGCTGAAACGGCCATCCACCTTTTAGGTAATGAATACTCAAATTGGCCGAGGCTGTGTCGAGTTCCGTCCAGCCCCAGTCCGCCATCACGTCTTCCACCGGACGAATTTTAGTCGTCTCCCAGTCCGGCGATATAAACCGGTTTTCCTGCAAACTTTTCAAAAAGGCATTGGCCATGATAAAATAGCCGCGCGCGTTGGGGTGCAGGTGTTCCAGGATCAATTCGTTGCCAATAATAGTGTCCGAACAATAGTGCTCAAATTCGGAAACCATCGGCACGACGGGCACATTGTAGGTGTGACCCAGGTTGTGGATGATGTCGTTCAACTCTTCCGAGGCGCGGAAACGCAGGGCGTCCAAATCCTTGGCCAGCAGGAGGGCGGTACGCGCGTCATCAACATCGCCTTGCTGCAACAGTTGCGAACCGACGGAATACGCCTTGTCCGCCGTCGGAAAAGAATCCAGTTGCACGGACACAAAAGGCGGCTGATCCTTGACGTTGCTCACCAGTTCGCTCATAATTATCGGCACGTTATTCTTTCGCGCTTTTTCGATGACATTCCGCATGTTCGTCTCAAACTGCTGCACGCCACGCTCATACATCTCACTTTTATAAGGGATATTTTTTTCGCGCACAATACGGGCCATCAGCGTATTGGTTGGATCAATCTCGGTTCCACCCGTCGCCATTGTGCTGACGCCTTTTCTCAGCGATCCGACCGTGTTGCGAACCAGTTGAAAAATGCGGAATCGCCGCAGTTTCATATAGGCCTGGATGAATTGCGGATTTTTGCTGAACGATTCCTGCGACCCGACGCCCATGGCGCCGTAATATTCGTTGTGACCGGCATAGATCAAAATGGCGTCCGGCTCTTTGTCTAGGATCTCATCGATAAAATCAACAAATGTATAGGTGTTGACCGCGGACATGGCCGTGTTTATGACTTCGATATGGTGTTCCGGAAAAAGTTCCGAAAGCTGAAATTGCAGAATGCGCGGGAACATGATGTTATAGCCGTAAGGAAATCCCGCTGTGGTGGAACCGCCAAGTACGAAAATGCGATAGCCGTTGTCCGGCTTTTCCTTCAAAAAAAGATCTTTTGGGGGACTCGGTGTTGAGCCGAGCATGTAAAAATAGCGCTTGCCGACATTCTGATTGCACATCCAAAAATGTGAAATCTGTTTTTCCGGTCCTGTCACAAAGAGCGCCTGATTACCGCCATAATTAAAAAGTCGCAGCGCCACTTCCAATAATAAAAGGAGGAGAAAGGGAAAAAGCGCCAGGAAAAGCGTGAACAGACGCTTTTTGCGGATGTTGAGTTGTTGTTCGGCCATGATGTATTCAGTTTGTTTATGTTGTGAATTTGGACAAAATATAGGAAATTATCGATAATAAAAAAACCTCGAGATTTATCCCGAGGTTTTTAAAATCAAACAGATCAAAACTGTCGCACACCTTAAAGGTGTACGACAGGTGGTTACAAATCTATTTCATCAGCATCATCTTGTTGGTCAAAGATTGGCCTTCGGCGCGGAGAGTGTAAAAATACACGCCGCTTGTCAGGTTTGATGCATCGAATGTGACAGTGTGAACGCCGGCGGTTTGAGTTTCATTAACCAGCGTGGCAACTTGTTCACCGATGAGATTGAAAACAGTCAACTCAACCTCGCCCGGTTTAGCAACCGAGTAGCTGATTGTTGTTGCCGGGTTGAACGGGTTCGGGTAGTTTTGGCCCAGTTCAAAAGTGTTGACAACAGAAGGAGCATTGTCTTTTACAGCCGTACCGGCAACGAGGTTGGCCGAACCAAAGTAGCTGGCGTTTTGCCATTCGTCGTTGCTGTCGCTCCACCAGCGGATCATGTTGTTGCCGCGGGTTTCTTCATCAGCATCATTGAGCTGAATGTCAAAACCAAAGGACGATCCCGGGGCAATCATCAGATCACCAATTGAGAATTTGAGTTCCAGGTCCCAGCCCAGAGCGGTTTCTTCAATCATGTACTCCATGCCGTCTCTAACGAAATCCCAAGCTGTGCCAGTACCAAAGCCCGTATCGACCTGATCCAGTTCGGTTTCGCCAACATTAAAGCGCAATTGAAGGTCATCGATACCATCGTAGGCTTCGGCTTTGCTGTCATCGCCATCAAAATAGATTTCAACGCCGTCATAGTTATAGTCGCCGCCATCCATGTTGATGTAGTCATCGAGAACGCTCAGGAACAGGAACAAGCCGTCTTCTTTCCACATCATGTTGGCAGTGTAGCGCATATCGGACCAATCCCAAACGGAATAGACATCCAGGGCGCTGTCAAAAATGTTGCCGGAGATCTGCCAGGAGTCATCCCATTCGCCGGCACCCATGGCGCCATCGATGGTGGGAGCTGTGTCGGTTGCGGGAATGTCAAAAACTTCAGAGACAACGCGGTCGGTTCTCATCATGGCCGTGCCAAAGAGGCTGGCATTTTGCCATTGATCATTGGCATTGTCGGCATCCTGCCACCAGCGCAGCATGTGCTCGCGTGTGCTTGCATCCGCGTCATTAATCTGAATGTCGAAACCGAATGTCGAACCGGCAGCCAGCATTAAATCTTCAAACGGAACGGCAAATTCCAACGCCCAACCCATGTCGGTTTCTTCAATGATATAATCAAAAACGGACTTGTCAAAGTCCCAGGCTGTGCCCGTACCGTAACCGGTATCAATTTGATCCGTTTCAGTTTCACCAACATTAAAGCGCAATTGAAGGTCATCAATGCCGTCATAGCCTTCGGTTTTGCTGTCGTCGCCGTCAAAATAGAGTTCGACGCCGTCATAGTTATAATCGCCGCCTTCCATATTGATCATATCATCATACACATCCAGGAACATGTAGAGATTGGTGTCATCCCACAGCAAGTAGGCATGACCAAAGCAGTCAAACCAGTCATCGATGATCGTGCCGTCGGACGGATCTTCTCTGACGACCAGAACTTCGGCGTGATTTTTATAAACCGGATCCATAACGCCGTCGATAGTCGGAGCGACGGAGGTTTTCGGGATCATTAAAACGTCATTTTTAACTTCTGCCATCGCGGTCATCGACAGGACAAAAGCTAAAACAACAAAGAGCATGGTAAATTTTTTCATTATGTTTCTCCTCGTACGGTTAAATTCTGGTCCATCTACCTCTTTCCCGGAGTCGTGCCAGATCACGACTTGGGATTTCATTTCTCCTATGTGTTTTCATCACCTCCTTGATTTGCTGTTTGGATGAGGAACTTTAGTGCGATTTGAAATAACTATAAATGAATGTTGTGTTTTGTTTGTCATTAATAACGCTCTAAAAAACCAAATGTTCATTCCACTTGTATATGTAAACTGCTGGAGAGTTTGAGGTTGGCTTAAAAATATCGAGAAATATGATGCTCCTTTAATGAAACCGCTTTATATCGAACAGAATACAGTAAAACCAGTCGCGATTGCCCGACATGTTGATGTAAAAAAATGTATTGAATGTATGACTGAATGTCAAGCAATTATTTTCTATTTCAACTCGGATTATAAATTTACTCCTGTAAAGACCCAACAAAGATGTTTGAGGCCACTCGTCGAAAATAGAATGTCATGGTGCATCTGATAAATTATGCACTAAAATGGTTTTTTTCCGTCTATAGATGTGGCAAGATGAAAAATAGAATTTTTAATAGGGAGAATAAAATGCACTCACATATTTGTCCGGTTTGGGTTGGTTATCTTTTGGCCAGCCCTTTGCGAACCATTTCACAGCCACCCGAAAAAATTCTGCAGCCCTACATTAAATCCGGGGATACGGTGCTGGATTTTGGTTCGGCAATGGGATTTTTTAGTGTGCCAATAGCCAAAATGGTCGGCCTATCCGGCAAGGTGATTTGCGTCGATATCCAGGAAAAAATGCTGCACAGGTTGCGTGCGCGAGCGCAAAAGGCAAATGTTCTTTCGCGCATTCAGCTCAAAAATGGCGGCGTGGAACGTCTTGTCGACTGTGAAGCAACGGTTGATTTTGCTCTGGCATTTGCTGTTGTCCATGAGGTGCCGGATGAAGTCATTTTGCTAAAGGCCCTGTATCGTTCGCTCAAACCGGGCGGGCGTTTGTTGATAACGGAACCGCGCGGCCACGTCTCACAAGAGCAGTTTGCGCATACGGTGATCTCGGCGAAAAATGTGGGTTATGCTGTTGTGGACAATCCGACTGTGTCCCGGAGCTGGGCGGTTCTGCTGCAAAAATAAAAACGAATGCGATCTCTTTTAATGTATGTATCCGGTGAACTACACTTTGATTTTTATTGAAATTTACTACGAGTTCATTTTAACCACGAATTTCACCAATTATCCACGAATTTAAACGAATTGGAAATTTTCTTTTTTTAAATTCGTGTCAATTCGTCAAAATTCGCGTAATTCGTGGTAAAGCTTTGCTGTAAATGAACATTTGCAAAATGCAATATGTACTTCACCGGATAGATACCTTTTAATAGCATTGGTTCTGGACTGAAAGTGTTCAGAGTAGATCAG
>CAYSNA010000342.1:0-6144 GCA_964432185.1 uncultured Cytophagia bacterium | reverse complement strand
AACTATGCCGTCAATATTCCGGAATTTATCAATTTAGAAAAAGAATCCTGGTCGAAAATTGTCGACGAGTTTTCCAATCAGGCGTTTTACTATTTCACCATGGCGCGCAACAAGGCGGGTGAAAAAAAGTTTCAGGAGGCGATTGAAAATTTTGATCGCGCCATTGCCATTGATCCAACCTACGCCAAATCGTACGTTTACAAGGGGCACATCTATTTTGCCAATGACGAGTTTGGTCAGGCGCTTGAGGCCTACGAACATGCCGTCACCTATATTGATGACGATGACCGGTTGTATCAAAATCTCGGCACGACCTATTACAAAGTGCAGCGTTACCAAGAGGCCATTGAAGCGTTCGATCGATCCATCACTTTGAATGAAAAGAGCATGGAAGCCTATCTTGGCCGCGCCCTCGCCTATGCCAAGCTCGATCAATCCAAAAAAGCACTTGAGGATTTTGATCGCGCGCTGGCAATCGATCCGGCATCCGCCAAAGTGTATCATGAGCGCGGCATTGTGCATGCGATTCTGAATCAGTGGGAGGAGGCCGCGGCTGATCTCGAAAAAGCCTCGCGGCTGGATCCGGACAATGAACGGACGCTGGAAAAATTGGGCAATTGCTATTATCAGCTCAAACAATATGGCAAAGCGGTCAGCAGTTATTCGCTTGCGATTAATTTGGACGGACAAAATTACAAATTGTATGAATATCGCGGTGATAGCAAGTATCGATTGGATGACTTGAATGGAGCGGTCAATGATTACACGACCGCCATTGAATTAGAGCCGCGGGCGGGCACTTCTTTTTATCGGCGTGGTGTGGTGTTGAATCAGCTCGGGAATAAAACATCCGGCTGTGAGGATTTGCTTGTGGCCAAACAGTTGGGTATTCGTGAAGCGGATGCCATGTTAAAGAAGCACTGCCAACCGTGATGTGAATGTGTCATTCAACAAAAAAGTCAATTTGAATTCAGAGAAGGGGAAAACATGAGTGATCGAAAAGTTGTCATTACCGGGATGGGCGTTGTGTCATCCGTCGGCATTGGATGTGATAAATTTTTCAACAATCTCGTTGCCGGCGTCTCCGGCATAGATCGTATTTCGCTGTACGATCCATCACCGCAATCGGCGCGGATCGCCGGCGAGATTTCGGGTTACGATCCATCCAATTTTTTTGATAAAAAAACGCAACGCCGTTACGGCCGTTTCACCCAGTTTGCGCTGATTGCCGCACAAGAGGCGATGCAGATGGCCGCCTTTAACGGTGAGGCTCACGATTACAGCAGAGTCGCGACGCTCATCGGTTCCGGCATTGGCGATTTCGGCATGATTGAAGATGAAGTGCGCGGTTTTATTGAAAAAGGTCCGGGCAAGATGAATCCGTTTACGGTGCCGAGGGTGATCACCAACATGGCCGCCGCCGGTATCGCGATGGAATTTGGCTTTACCGGTCCAAGTTTGGCCACCGGATCGGCCTGCGCGTCCGGCAGCCACGCCATTGCCATCGCCTATACGTTTTTAAAATCAGGACTTGTTGATGTTGTTTTGGCCGGCGGCGCGGAATCGCCGATTGTACCAACATCGGTCGAATCCTATTATGCCCTGCGCGCGCTGTCTCTAAGGAACGACGAGCCGCAAAAAGCCAGTCGCCCGTTTGATAAAGATCGGGATGGATTTGTGATTGCTGAAGGCGGCGCTGTGCTGCTGCTCGAAACTGAAGAACACGCGAAAAAACGCGGCGCCACGATTCTCGCCGAACTTGCCGGCGTCGGCATGTCGTGTGATGCGTATCACATCACCGCGAGTCCGCCCGACGGCCGCGGCGCCGCGCAAGCCATGACACTGGCCATGCAGGATGCCGGATTGAATGCGGCGGACATTGATTATATCAACGCGCACGGCACCTCCACGCCGATCAATGATCCGGCTGAAACGCAGGCCATTAAAACCGTGCTGGGAGAAGCGGCTTTTAATGTTCCCGTCAGTTCAAACAAGTCGATGACCGGCCACGCGCTTGGCGCCGCCGGCGCGTTGGAAGCCGTGGCATCGATTTACACGATCCAAAAAAATATCATTCCGCCGACCATTAATCTCGACGAAGCGGATTCGGCCTGTGATTTGGATTATGTGCCGCATGTGGCGCGTGCGACCGAGGTGAATACGGTGATGTCAAATTCGTTTGGTTTTGGCGGGCAGAATTGCGTGCTGGTTTTTCGGGGGAACTGATTGTTTAATCCCTTCCGACATTGATCTTTCATTCAAAAACACCTTGACACAAGTTCTTTTTTTTTTTACCTTGCGACCAGCAGGTACGACAAAGAAAAGGGTTTTGTGATGGGCAGCGGCATAATAAAAAACGCGCATGTGATGTTGTAAAACATCAGGTGCGCGTTTTTTGTTTTCATCCTTTTCTTCTACGGCGTAGAGTCAACAGGGGTCTTTGCGTCACGTCTTTTTTATAGCGTCATATTCTAAAATTCTTCTGTTATTTGTCAATTTCAAAAACTCAATTGACCTGATCCCCTCCAAAGGGATCGGGTCATTACAATACCTCATTAATTCTTTTTGAAGGGAGGTGATTCCCCATGCGCGGACATGACAAAGGGCGCAATGCGGCAACATTGCGCCCGGAATAGTGCGCCGTTCCGCCTGAAGACAGCAGAGAACAGCACGACTCAACATAACCAATCTATCTGATAAAAGCAATTGAAAGGATAAAGCATGTTTTTGAATAAAATAATCCCTGTTATGGTGTGCGGGCTGTTGCTCTGTTTGATGGTCGTGAGTTGCGAACGTGATCTGTCAACTGATGTAAATTCAAAAGTTGAACCGAAAGCAGAACAAGCTCCTTATGTACTAGAATTTGAAGATGATGGCATTATGAAAATAGTATTTGCCGAGTATAGCTATGAAAAAAAGGAAGACGGAACCGGCTCTTACAGAAAAGAGGTTATAGTTGATTCTATGTTTTTGTCTGAAACTGAACATGAGTTGATTATTAATAATGCTGTGCCGTTTACAGCAACTCCGGGAAACAGCCTATATATTTATTTTCATGGCCACTTTGAAGGTATGGAGGATGCTGTTTGTGTGTGGTGGAATTATTCAAGCGACCATAAGGGCTATCCGGTTACAAAGACGATGGCTAGCTATTTAACAAATAACTTGGGAACAGTGCTTGTAGCTGCAAATAGTGGAACTATTGATCCAATACAAGGCTATATTTTCTGCATGGACACTGATCTCAATAATAGTGGTATTGGGTTTGTTGAAATACACCACGCGGAAAAGATAGATACTGTTCGTATTGATGCCGCACAGAATACCGTTCTTCAACCGGCTCCTGTTCGAGTTATTGATTTCGATTTTGCAGATGCGTATGAAAACTATCGACTCAATGTCTTGATTACACCAGCGGATCGTTTCTGCACGTTTAAATCAATTGAAAATCATGGAATTTTACTTTTTAAAGAATTAACAAATCCAAGGAGGAAATCGTGTTTGGAGGCTACCAGCTTGTTAGGCGGCTACACACCAACATCACGGCAAACAACTCTGGAGATTACTGGCTTTTTACCTCAATTTAGTATAAAGGAAATTCTAAATGAATAAATACGTCTTTTATTTAATGACAGCATTGTTTTTTGCCAACGTGTTTTCACAAACACCTTGTGAAATTGAGACAAGTGAAGTAAGAAATACATATTATGACTATAGTTCACAACAATATTCCCCTACCTTTGGAACCACTTGGGTTAAAGCGGGAGTTGATACATCAAATGATAGGAACTATGCATCCGCTGTGGCATGGGAAATCGGGGAGTATGCTGATTGGGGATTTATTACGGATCTTCAAATTTATATTAATCCAGATCCTGGCCAACCGCAAAGTACATTATCTTTATCCTGTAATGACATGGCGACCAGACCAAGAGCTCACACGCTAACATACGCTTTTATGAGTGATGTATCAAACGGTGATAACTACTACTCGGATAATATAACAAGTTCCACAGATGATTATCAAAATTGTGGAGATGATTTCATAGAATATTTGGAGGAACGCCTCGCTGAACAGTGGGCTGCTGTTGGATTTGAAGATGAAAACGCCAGTTCGTCACAAACGGTTAGTACATATGCCATTTTTGATGAACCTCTTCTAAGATTTAATTTTGAAGTTCGTATGTCCACCAGCGGTACATTAAGCGAAAACGAACGCTGGGGTGGTACGCATGAATTGGATGGTAATATTATTGTGCCGTCCGGTAAAACACTAACGTTATGGGATGGCTTGGCTCTGGATCTGAATGGGTATTACATAAAATCAACTGGTGGTACAATCGAGCTAAAAGCTGGCGTGACATTTACACCAAGCAAGATCGTTGCACAATCCGGCAGTACCGTTCAGGGATATTATCCCAGCATTGCGTCCGCCCATAGTAATACGGCCACGGGAACGACAATTTATGTATATTCAGATCATACCCTGAGCGGTAATGTAGATGCGGATTATAAAACTGTTCGTTTGGAAGGGGGCACGCTTAGCTTGTCAAGCTACGAGTTGACGTCAGGAAACTATGGTTCGATTGTTATTGACGGCGGCAGTGTATCGCCCAATATCCAGCGTGAAAACAGCTCGGGAACATTAAAAGGTCTGTATCCAACTATAGCTTCGGCAATTAGCGATGTGTCCTCAGGGGATGAAGTCAATCTTGGAGCCAATACCTATACCGAAAATGTGGACATGCCGGGCAGTTTTGAGCTCAGCGGCGCCGGCCGTTCCGCAAGCATTATAAACGGCGATGTCACTTTTGACGGCGTAAGCTCAAGCAAAATTATCAACATGGGTGTTAATGGCGACATTACGGTTGACGGCGGCTCAACCTATATACATTTTGTTACAGCCAAAGATATCATTGATATTGATCTTGGTTCCGGCCATGATGTTTGGGAAGTCTATACGGAGAATTCAGGCTATATCAATCTCTATTCAACGGAATCCACCGTGGATGATGTCTTGAGCTATAATTCCGTTGCCCGAACAATCCACGCCAACGGCAGCGAGGTTGACGCCAATGAGGGTTATTTTCAAAACAAAACATCGTGGGCTGTTTATGCCGGCAGCTCCAGCGATATCGTGCTGGACGAGATAGAGTTTTGCAGCAATGAAGGCGGCGGTGATGATGAGGATATTTACTGCTCGTCCACGTCATCGGTAGATGCAAGCGGTGTGACCTATTTTACTCTTTGTCCTCCTCATGTATCCGGAGCCGCCTACATTACATTGCCCGGCACATGCACAGCCTGCCCAGCAGCCAAACGCAACGCCGAGTATGTCGATGATGATAATGAAAATGGCAATGTCAGTATTGCAGCGGGCGCAACAGACGCGGAAAAACTGTTTAATGAAGCATTGCTTGTTTATCGGGGAATTCATCAAAAGAAACGGGAAAATCGCAGCACAGAAAATCAACATTTAATAAAATATGATGCCGAGTATTCTGTTGCGGCGCAAAAAATGAAAATGGTTTTGGACAACTATGCGGACTCGCCTTTTGCCGTAAAAGTGTTGCGCTATATTGATTTTTGCTATCGTTCACTGGATCGGTCGGACGAGTTTACGAAAATCCTGAATGATATATTGAAAGAATCGATTTCCGATCAAATGACATATACCGCCAAACGACTGCTCGTTGATGATTTGCTACGGCGGAAAGATTATGCGGGCGCTGTTGCGGTTCTGGATGAATTAATCAACGTGCAGGATGATGTGGAAGAAAAGCAGAATTTGATCTGCCGCAAGGGCATCATCTTTGATAAATATGTAAAGGATTATGATACGGCAACAACATTTTATTCACAGGTTATTGATCTGGATGCAGAATCCCCGGCTGCCTGGGACGCGCAGCAGCGATTGAATAAAATGGAACGCGATTATGAACCCGGCGCATCGCAGGATGAAGCTACCGGTGAAGTGTTGGTATTTGCCGCGCATAACTATCCCAACCCGGCCAATCCCGGCACCAGCATTCATTATGCCTTGCCGGAGGACGGGCATGTGTCGATCCGAATTTACAATATTAACGGTCAGCAGGTGGCGGAACTGTTGAGCGCGGAGATGCCGGCCGGCCGCCATCAGGTGCG
>CAYSNA010000341.1:0-6163 GCA_964432185.1 uncultured Cytophagia bacterium | reverse complement strand
GCTAACTCTATAAAAAATAGTCGGGGCGAGAAGATTTGAACTTCCGACCCCTACACCCCCAGTGTGGTGCGCTAACCGGACTGCGCTACGCCCCGAACTATTTATATTTTATACATCAGACTTCCCATATACTTCCCAATGACTTCCCAAAAGTCAAGGCGTCTGATTAAGCTCTTTAATAACAACACTTCCCACTCCTCACAATCTTCAATCTCCTTGTCCCCCAGTCAGGTGCGCTAACCGGACTGCGCTACGCCCCGAACTATTATGCTTCCAATATTTTTAGGCAGTCGAGCAAACCTTCTCGAATGTCAGTAAGAATACCGTCTTTTTTGGGCTCATCGAGCAAGGACAATTGACCTGCCAACTCTTTTTTATCTTTCATTTGACGAAGGCGTTGTCGTGCGCCCTCTATGGTATATTTTTCATCATAAAGCAACCGCTTTATGGCAAAAATGAGTTGGATGTCGTTTTTTTTGTACGCTCGATTACCAGCGCGATTCTTTTGCGGACTGAGCTCTGCAAACTCTGTTTCCCAATATCGCAACACGTACTGCTTCAAGCCGGTAATTTCGCTGACTTCGGCGATTGAATAATACAACCGCTTGATTGGTTTCTCATCCATAGGCGTCCTCTTGCGAGGTTCCTCTACAAAATCAGTTGGCAAAAATAGAGATAATTGAGACAAAAATCAATACAATTTTTTAGTAAAACATCCACTTTTTGCGTTTGCATAACACCGTGGCATCAGAACATTTGTCCAGCACCATGCTTAGGAATTGAAACAAAAAACGATATTTTTCAAACGCCTTGAATTTAAATAAAACGAGGACATCAAATCGATATACACCTATCCGTCGTATTGAAAAATCTAACGCTACGTTCTTCCTGAACATTCCCATTGTCAAGCCAAAGTTATAATTCAGCTTTTGAGCGCACGCTGCAAGTGATTGGCTGACGTTTCCAAAAGGATAGGAGATGACGCCTGAACAGGCGCCAACGTGATGCGTAATTATTTTTTTTGATTGTATCAGCTCCCTCCTGCCTAGCGCTTCGGGCATACGAGATAAATCCCGATGCGTCATGCCGTGCGAGCCGATCTCCCAACCGGACTCTTTTAACTGCTTCAGTTGATGCCAATCCATGTGGCGGAATCGTTGACCCAGAGAGACATCCCATGTGTTGAACTGCCCCAAAAACGCCGGATTGACAAAAACGCTTGCCGGCAAATTGAGCATTTTCAGAATCGGAAAAGCGTATGTGAAAACGGATTCGTATCCATCATCAAACGTGATGGCGACAGTTTTTTCCCGGTTTTCCAATGCCAAATAGTCGGAAATGGTCAAAATTTGGAAATCATGATCGAGCAAAAAATTTATCTGTTTTTCGAATTGCCGTGGTGTGACCCTCGTTAATCCCACACTGAAACGAGGGTCCACCATGTGATATGCAAAAATCGGCACTTAGGCGAACGCCTCCTGCAACGGGACATAGGGCAGATCAAACGCTTGGGCGACGCCATCGTAGGTGACCTTGCCGTCAATGATATTGACGCCTTTGGCCAAACCGCATTTTTTGAGCAGCGCTGCTGCATCGAGTTTGCCCGAGGGGCTCACCAGATCGGTGATCTGCACGGCATACGGCAACGTTGCGTTGGTCAGACCAATTGTCGATGTTCGTGGCACCGCTCCCGGCATATTGGCCACAGCATAGTGAATGATGCCATCCACCACGTAGGTTGGATCTTCATGCGTCGTCGGATGAATTGTTTCCACGCAGCCGCCTTGATCGACAGCCACATCCACAATAACGGCTCCGGGCTGCATCAGTTTGAGCATGTCTCTGGTGATGAGATTCGGTGCTTTGGCGCCGGGCAACAACACTGCGCCAACAACCAAATCAGCCTCGGCAATGGCTTGTCGAATGCTGTATGGCGTGGAATAAAGCGTGGTGACATTTTTCGCCATTACATCATCAAGATAGCGCAGGCGGTCAAGATTGACATCCAAGATGGTGACTTTTGCTCCAAGTCCGGCAGCCATCTTGGCGGCGTTTGTGCCGACAATGCCGCCGCCGATAATCACGACATTGGCCGGATGGACGCCGGGGATGCCGCCGAGGAGAATTCCGCGTCCACCAAAATATTTTTCCAAATATTTGGCGCCCTCTTGAACGGCCATACGACCGGCCACCTCGCTCATCGGAATGAGAAGCGGCAGACTGCCGTCCAAGGTTTCAACAGTTTCGTAGGCAATACAGGTCGCGCCTGTTTTAATCATCGCCTCGGTCAATTCGCGGGACGCGGCAAAGTGAAAATAGGTAAAAACAATTTGACCGGCCCGAATCAGATCGTATTCAGGCGGCAGAGGTTCTTTAACTTTCATGATCATATCGGCGCGCTCAAACACCTCTTTTGGCGTCGATACAATTTCAGCACCGGCGGCACTATAATCGTCGTCGGTAAATCCGGATTCCAAACCAGCGCCTTCCTGAATCAGAATGGTGTGGCCGCGTTGCGATAAAATTTCAGCGCCGGCGGGCACCAACGCAACGCGATTCTCATTCGTCTTGATCTCAGTGGGAACACCGATAATCATGATAACCTCCAAAAGATTTTAAGGTGATAAAATAGTGATATTGGTATTTGTAGGTGTAAACAGCTCGATGGCCAAGCGTTCTATATCTTGTTTTGTGACCTCATTCACCATGGAGACGATCTCATCCAGCGAACGATGCGGCATGTTGTACAATTCCGCCTCGCCGATTTTTTTCATGCGCCGGCCGCTGCTCTCCAATCCTAAAATGAGATTGCCGCGAACCTGCGATTTGACCATGTCAACTTCCGCCTCTGTCAAATCGCCATATTTGATTTTTTCAATTTCCTGTTCGAGCAGATAGAGCGATTCATCCACTTTTTTCACATCGCATGCCAGATAGGTACCGAGGATTCCAGTCTCCGCCATGGTATCGGAAAAGCTAAACACCGAGTAGGCAAAGCCATATTTTTCGCGGATATTTTGAAAGAGACGCGAGCTCATACCGCCGCCGAGCAGCACGTCCAGGAGCGCCAATGTATATCGCCGTTCGTCCGCATTGCCAAACGTACGCACGCCCAGGCAGATGTGCGCCTGCTGAAATCCATCCACCTGCAGACGGACTCGTTTTTCGATTTGGGTCAGCGGTTCTGGTTCCGGCAAAAGGTGCTCGCGATCAGGAATGTCGGCAAAATGATGTTGCACATACTCGACAACAGAGTCGTGCTCAATGTTGCCGGCCGCAGCGACAACCATTCTTTCCGGTCTATACTCGGCATCCCGGAACGCCGTTAAATCCGCCTGGGTAAATTTGACAATATTTTCTTCAGAGCCATAGATAAAATAGCCAAGAGGATGATGCGGGAACATGTTTTGATAAAAATTATCAAATGTCAATTCTTCGGGATCTTCTTTGGCGTGCGCCATCTCGGCAAGCACAACCTGTTTTTCGAGTTCGATATCAACCGGATCAAACCTGGGATTTCGCACAAGGTCGGCCAAAATTTCAACCGCCGTTTCCGTGTGTTCATCGAGAACATGCGCCGAATACACGCTAACTTCCTTGCCGGTTGAGCCGTTCAGTCCGCCACCCAGCGATTCAAGGCTCTGGGCAATGTCCAGGGCGGATCGAGTCGTCGTGCCCTTGAAGAACATATGTTCAAGAAAATGGGCGATGCCGTTATTGTCAAGCGTTTCGTTGCCCGAGCCGGCGCGAACCCACACCCCCAGAGCGGCCGAACGCACAAATGGCATCCGCTCAGTGACGACGCGGATGCCATTTTGCAATTGTGTTCGTTGAACAGCACTCTCGCGAGCGCTTGTTGTATTTTTAGTCATAGAGAACAACGAGTTTTATCAAGCATCGAGAGCATCTTTGCGGCTCAACACGAGCTTGCCGTTTCCATCAATTTCGAGAAGTTTCACTTTGACTTGATCACCAATGCGAAGAACGTCTTCAACTTTTTCAACGCGTTCTTTCGCAATTCGTGAAATATGCAACAGTCCTTCCTTGCCGGGAAGAATTTCAACAAAAGCACCGAATGGCTTGATGCCTTTGACTTTGCCATTATATACGGCTCCAACTTCGGGTTTGGCGACAAGATTCTTAATCATCTCCAAAGCCGCTTCGCCGCCGGCCGCAACAATGTGGGCGATGGTCACAACGCCGTTATCTTCAATATTGATGGTGGCGCCGGTTTTTTCCTGCATGTCGCGGATCGTTTTGCCGCCGGGGCCAATAACCAGGCCAATTTCGTCAACATCGACCTTGTAGGTCAAAATTCGCGGAGCGTGTGTTGACAATGTTTCGCGTGGAGCGGGAAGCGCGGCTTCCATTTTTTCCAAAATGAACAGACGCGCTTTTTTCGCGCGATCCAGCGCTTCGGTCATGATCTCACGGGAGATGCCTTTAATTTTGATATCCATCTGGAATCCGGTGATACCATCACGGTTACCGGCAACTTTGAAATCCATATCACCCATGTGGTCTTCATCGCCAAGAATATCCGTCAAAACGGCAACTTTATCATTTTCTTTGATGAGTCCCATGGCAATACCGGCAATGTGTGATTTAACCGGCACGCCGGCATCCATCAGAGAGAGCGAACCACCACAGACGGTCGCCATGGACGATGAACCGTTGGATTCGAGAACATCGGAGACGATACGAATGGTGTAGGGAAACAGACCATCAGCCGGAATTGACGGTTTGATGGAACGTTCGGCCAGGTTGCCGTGTCCAACTTCACGACGGCTCACGCCACGCAACGGTTTGACCTCACCGGTTGAAAATGGCGGGAAATTGTAATGCAGCATGTAATTTTTATAATATTCGCCGTCCACGCCTTCAATCATTTGCTCATCGACTTTGGTGCCGAGCGTTGTAACGGCCAGCGCCTGCGTTTGGCCGCGAGTGAACAATGCGGAACCGTGCGCGCGCGGAATCACGCCAACTTCAATATCGATCTGGCGGATGTCATCCAAACCACGACCGTCGAGACGGACGCCTTCGTTGAGAACGCGCTCGCGCATGATCTCTTTTTCATAATCGTGGATGATGTTTTTGATGACTTTTTCCATTTCGGGATATTCTTCGGCGAGCTGCTCGATAATGCTGTCGGTCATGTCGCCAATGGCGTTGTGACGTTCGTGTTTGTCAACAATTTTAAGTGCATCGCCCAATCCGCTTGCCAACGTGCGAACTTTGGCTTCTAATTCGGAATTGTCAGCCGGTTCAGGAATTTCCATCTTTTCCTTGCATTGCCCTTCGAGGAATTCTTTTTGCATGGCAATGATGTCGCGAATGGCATTGTGACCGAATTCGAGCGCTTCGAGCATTTCTTCTTCGCTGATCTCATGGGCCTCACCTTCCACCATGTTGATGGAATCTTCGGACGCGCCGATCACCAGATCAATGTCGCTGCGTTCGCGTTGTTCAAACGTCGGATTGGCGATAAATTCGCCGTTGACGCGGCCAACACGTACACCGGCAATCGGACCTTCGAACGGAATGTCCGACAAATTGAGTGCGGCGCTCGCAGCAACGATACTGAGAACATCAGCATCATTAATACGATCCGCAGAGATGACGTGCACCATCACCTGAACTTCATTAAGGAAATTTTTAGGGAACAGCGGACGAATCGGGCGATCGATCAAACGCGCATTGAGAATTTCCTGGTCGGACGGACGACCTTCGCGCTTTAAAAAGCCGCCGGGGATTTTGCCGGCCGCATAGGCGCGCGTGCGGTATTCGACCTGCAGCGGGAAAAAATCCTGGCCTTCCACAGCCGATGATGAAACACAGACCGTTGCCAGCACTTGCGTTTCGCCCAACTGAGCGAATACTGCACCGGATGCCTGTTTGGCCATACGGCCGGTTTCCAAGCTCAGGGTTTGCCCATTAATTTGCATTTCTTTTTTGTGAACCATTACAGTTCCTCCAATAATTTAAAATGATGCCCGATCCCAATTCGTATCATCATTTATTTTACTGGACTGATCGACTGCGCTTTTCATTTTGAACAGAATCTACAGGACCACTCTCAATGTGCCGCGAATTATACAAATTTCTCGAATGAAAGAATTCCACATTCATGTTAATTTGTCAAATTCTCGGTTCAATTTTG
>CAYSNA010000340.1:0-6170 GCA_964432185.1 uncultured Cytophagia bacterium | reverse complement strand
GGCTGAATAATTCACCCAAAGACGGCGCAGCACAAAGAAAGAGGATTTTTGATCGTGGACGTTCGATCAAAGTATTATACAGTTTGATTTGAATCTTGGTCACATTTGCGGGAAGGACCCTGGTGTCCTGGTGGTTTTGGCCGGCCAAGTTGTTCGGGTAAAGATAATGACCTCTATCCCTCAATAAGACTAAAGTTTTTGTATTTGTTTTGTGATGGCGAGTCTTTGTATGAAAGACCTGCAAAAATTAATACAACTTGTTCGGCAGTGTGGTGCGCTCCCAGAGCATGAGATATTTCATATAAACTGAAAAGGCTGAATTGGCGGCGTAAATGAGTCCATGTCGGCCATCGAGGAAACCAGCCAGAAAAAGATAAATCCGAAAGAACTCGAAAGACGCGCGCACAAACGCACAGACGACATCGGTTTTTTGCCCCTTTTGTTGTTTTTCCAGCGCATCGAGCTCGGCGTATAATTCAATTTGGCGAATGTGCGACACCAGCGTGGGGATGGTGTAATGCAGCAGCACGTCATTTATTCTGCCGATGGCGCCGTCGACCTCAATTTCCTCGTGCACGGCTCTCTGATTGAATTTGCCGAAATCTCGCAAAAACAGCCGTAACGGATAGTCCTTGGCCAGCCCGGAAAATCTCATCATTTTTCCGAGATAAAATGAACGCCGATTGATCCGATATCCCTTGATAGTCCGGTCGCCCTTGACAATTTTTCGAATCGTATCGCCCAGTTCCGGCGTCACCTCCTCATCCGAATCAATCGAGAAGACCCAATCGTGCGCCGCCGCCTCAACGGCGAGCTGTTTGGTTCGCGCATAACCTAGCCACTCGGTCCGGATAATATTACAGTTATACTCGCGGCAAATATCCAGCGTCCGGTCTGTCGAGCCGGAATCGACAACCACAATCTCATCGGCCCACTGCACGGATTGCAGACATCGTTCAATATTTCGTTCTTCGTTCAAGGTGATGATAGTTACAGACACACTCTTCATAAAAACTCTCTCGGTTGCACAGAAATGTTCGGCGCAGGTGTGATACTAATAATAGCCAATTATCGACTAAAAAGCAGACCTTTTTTTGAATCTATCCGACTAGAACATATTAAATTTTCTCAAAATTTTTTTCAATGAAATTTTTACCCGAATAACAAAAACAATAACTCTCTCATTTGAGGTAAGTGGTAAAATTGAAAACAACGTTTACCAAAATCAAGGCGAGTTCACCGGGTGGATGCTTTTTTTCTCTTTAAAAAAACCACACATCACTCGTGTTTCACTAGTCCTGATTGTAGGTATGGCATCCGAATAATATCAATTTTTTGTTGTGAATTTAGTGCATGAAGAGTACATTGAGCCGTTTGCTGACCCGGAACATGAGGCGTTTATGAAAATCAGCGGATTTTCTTTTGTGCGCAACGGCGTAAAATTATACTATCCGGTTGCGGAGATGGTCAAATCGATTTTGCCCATTGTGGATGAATTTGTCATTGCGATCGGCAAAGGCGATGAGGACGATATAACCCGAGATAAAATCATCGAGATTGGTGATCCCAAAATAAAGATCATCGACACCGAATGGGACGAGCGATATTTTAAAAAAGGCATCATTAACGCCATTCAAACGGATATCGCAAAAAACGAGTGCAGCGGCGATTGGCTGTTTTATCTGCAGGCGGATGAAGTCGTGCATGAAAAATATTTGCCGGTAATAGAGAATCGCTGCCGAGATTTGCTGGACAATGAAAAAGTTGAAGGTCTTCTATTTCGCTACAAGCATTTTTGGGGCGATTACGATCATTACCACATATCGCACGGCTGGTACCCCAACGAAATTCGCATTATCCGCAACCGCCCGGACATCCATTCCTGGCAAAGCGCGCAATCGTTTCGTCGATTTGATTTTTACGACAATCCTCGCCAGGAGGAGGGCCATCACAAACTGCAGGTCGCGCGGGTGGATGCCGAGGTGTTTCACTACGGCTGGGTTCGCCCGCCGCATTTAATGCAGAACAAAAAACGCGCGCTGGATTCCGTACACTGGGGTTTGACGCGCGCCCGAGACTTTTACCAACAGGCGCCAACCGAGTTTGATTACGGGCCGCTGGACCGCATTGGTCTGTTCACAGAGACGCATCCGGCCGTGATGCAGAAGATGATCGCGGCGTTCGATTGGAAGTCCAAGTTGCAGTACAGCGGCACACCCAATCCGGCACGCGCGCCGCACAAGCACGAGACCGCCAAATATCGCTTCATCACGGCTATGGAAAGGCTGCTTAAAAAAGAACTCGGCGGCTTTCGCAACTATATTCTGCTGGATGTCTAGGTCACAGTCCATCTTATAATGATATCGCGTGAGTATACGACCGCCCGGACCGGATTCAAAAAGTCGTTGCAAAACTTTACATACAGTACTCATCCCCTGTGATGAATGTTGAGGTTTGTTCGTGTCAAAAATCACCGTTATAATTCCGGTTTATAATAAACTGCATTTATTTGAAAAATGCCTCATCAGTATTTCCCACCAATCGCGATTGCCGGATGAGCTCATCATCTCGGATGACGGCTCATCCGAAGATGTTTTCAGAGTGCTCAAGAGATTGTCATTTCCCTGCCCCGTCAAATTAATTCGACAAGCGGACAAAGGATTTCGACTGGCTCGCTGTCGGAATAATGCCGCCAGAATTGCGACGGGCGATTACTTTATTTTTGCCGATCAGGATATCATCTATACCAAAAATTATATACAACGATGTGAGAAATTCAAACGGCGTTCGGAATTCTTGACGCCCTATCCCGTGCGGTTATCCGAGGAGCAGTCTCTCAAAGTAACGGATCAGATCATCTGGGACTCCCGTTATGAATCAATTGTGGAAGAGAGTCAGCTCCACAAACTGGCCACACAACAGCGCAGCGAAAAGGTTTATGCCTGGCTATTCCGCCTGAAACTGCGCCCGATCGGACCAAAACTGAGAGGCGGTCTGCTGGCCATTCACCGGGATGATTATATCAAAGTGAACGGTTTTGATGAAAAGTTTATCGGCTGGGGCAATGAAGATGACGACATGGGCCGCCGATTGCACAGAGCCGGCATCATTGGCCGCAACGCGTTCATCGATGAATATGCGTTCCATCTCTGGCATCCGCCGCATCACCTGAACGGCGAGCGTGTTAATAAAGAGTATACCATCACGCGGAAATCACAAATAAGACACGGCGCCATCCGGCCGGACTTTGGCTTTGCGCACACTTTTGGTGATGATCCGGTTGACATCATAGAGATCCAATGATATGCGTATCCCCCTTTCCGTCACAATTATTACCAAAAACGAAGAGGCCAATATCGGTCGATGTCTCGAATCCGTCAAATGGGCCGATGAGATTGTTGTGGTGGACAGCGGCTCCACCGACAGCACGATTGAAATTTGCCAACGCTATAATTGCAAAATCATCAAGACCGAGTGGCTGGGATTTGGGCCAACAAAACATCTCGCTGTGGAGCACGCCTCACACGACTGGATTTTTTCCATCGATTCCGATGAGCAAGTGACGCCGGAACTGCACCACCAAATTGTTCAACTTTTCTCAAGCGAACCGACGCACAATTCCTATCGCATCAAACGCGCGTCATTTTATCTTGGTCAACGAATTAAATACAGCGGCTGGAACTCGGATTATCCGGTGCGAATTTTCAATAAAAAGTATGGCCAATTCAACAACAAGCCGGTGCACGAATCCGTCGAGGTTCCGGGCGAACGCGGCACGCTGCGCGGCCCGTTATTGCACTATACCTATCCAACCGTCAGCTCACACATCGCCAAGATGAATCGCTACTCCGATTTGTCGGCGGATGACGCCGTCGCTCACGGCAAAAAAAGCTCGGTCACCGGCGCTGTCTGTCGCGGTCTTGCCAAATTTGTCAAAATGTATGTGATCAAACGCGGTTTTCTCGACGGCACGGCGGGATTCATTCTGGCCAAAAATTCCGCCTTTGGCGTCTATTTAAAATATTTGAAAATATGGCAACAGACGAGATAAAAGTTCTCCACATCGATTGCTCGCACGAATGGCGCGGCGGCCAGCAGCAAGCCTTTTATCTCGTCAAGGCGATGACCGAACACGGCTATCACACGGCCATGGCCTGTCCTGCGGATTCTCCCCTGGCCGGCCATTGTATCAAAAACAACATAAGACATGTTGCTTTTCAGCTCAACACCGAATTCGATGTTTTCGCCGCATCTCGGCTGGCTCGTTTATGCCGCGAAAACAACTATACCATTCTGCACGCCCACGACGCGCACGCCCTTGCCGCCGCAACCATGGCCAAAATCTTTGTCCCGCAGCTCATCATCATTGCAGCGCGGCGGGTGGATTTTCACGTCAAAAAGCCGATTTTGGGTACTTATAAATATTCAAATCGCCGCGTGAATCACATCATCACAGTCTCAGAAAAAATTCGTTCGATTCTGATTGAGGATGGCGTGCCGGCGGAAAAAATCAGCACCGTTCACAGCGGTATCGACATTCACAAATTTGATCATATTCACAACAGCCGCATCCGCGAGGAATTCCACATTCCCGACGACCATTTTTTGATTGGCACTGTGGCCGCCATCGCCGGGCATAAAGATTATCCCACACTGTTGCGCGCGGCCCACATTGTTTCCGAGCAGGATGACAAGATCAGTTTTTTAGCCGTTGGCGCCGGGCCCGAGGAGAAAAAAATCAAAAGCCTGGCCAAAGAACTAAAGCTGTCGCGTTTTTTCTTTGCCGGATTTCGTCCCGATGTTGGTTTTTTTCTGAAAAGTTTTGATGCGTTTGTCTTGTCGTCAAAGACGGAAGGATTGGGAACTTCGTTGCTGGACGCGCAGGCCGTCGGCTTGCCGATTATCGCCACAACCGCCGGTGGTATTCCGGAAATCGTTCAGGACGACATAAACGGTTTTTTGGTTCCACCGGAAAATCCACAGGCGCTCGCGAAAAAAATGCTGCAGCTCAAGAAAAACAAATCCAAACAAATCCTGTTTTCACGGAACGCCATCAACCAGGTAACCGCATTTGATGTCTCGGAAACCGTGAGAAAAACGATTATCGTCTACCAAACCTGCCTGCAACAAGGCTGATTTTTTTATCGGAAATCAAATCTCTATCACGACCGGTTTTTCTTCCCCCAACGGATTATTGATGCCGAACTCGCAGTAAAAATCCCCGTGATGAATCTGTGTTTTGCGTTGTTGATAATAATGAAAGTTGAGGCGATTTTTTTCATCGTGATTGGGCTCGTGCCACATGTGCAGGGGAAACTCGTGGCGGAATGGATTTTTTCCGACGATACCGGCGGCGTGCAAACGCCGCCCCATATCATCATCCTCGTTACCCCAGCCCTGATATTTTTCATCAAAACCGTTCACTTTGAAATAATTTTCGCGCGAGACCGCGAACAAGCCGCTGCGCAATTTCGGGCCGATATCACGCACGCGCAGCTTTTGACAAAACTGATAAAACATATCTTTATGATATTGTTTGTTCACCCGCCGGCGCTGTTCTTGGGAAATGAGCGTCGAGTAATCGCCGGCGAGGATCATCTCATCGGTCAGATGAACCATCTGGTTCGGTTTCAAACGAATGGGCCAAGCGACGAGAAACTTGTCCGGTGAAACGTGGTCCACAAACGTTTGAATAAAATTTTTCGTATAGATAATATCCTGGTCGAGAAAAATCAACAGATCGCCGGTTGACAGGCGCGCGCCGTTATTGCGGCATTTCGACAGCCGAAAGCCCTTGTCGTCCTGACGGACATACTTGATCTCAAATCGGGCATCCAAACACAGGTGTTTGAGCTGCCCCGGAATATCTTCGGCAGAACCATCGTCACTGATGACAACCTCATCGACGACAAAGGACTGATTTTTCAAACAGAGCAGGGCGCGACGAAGAAAATCAAATCGATTATAAACGGGAATAATGACAGAAACTTTTGGCATATATTATTTTCATTTGAAATCATTGGTGATGCAGCCCACTCAAACGGCTAATAAATCAACCGACCCACTTCCACACATTTTGCAAAATATATTTTATCGTTCTATGAATATGATTTTCGGGATCGGGCATTTTTGTCCAGGACGCTCCGTTGTTGACGAACACCGGCGTTTGG
>CAYSNA010000339.1:0-6177 GCA_964432185.1 uncultured Cytophagia bacterium | reverse complement strand
AAGAATATCACAAGGGATTTATCATCGGCGGGGCGTTGTTCGGCATTGGTTGGGCAATCACCGGCGCCTGCCCAGGGCCGATTTTCGCGCAGATCGGCACCGGCGCTTATCCAGCGATTTTTACGTTAGCGGGCGCTATCGTTGGCGCATTGTTGTACCATTTTAATCGATCGCGACTGCCGCACTGATTTTTCATTCCACATAAATTCGCGGCACGCGGGTGTTGATGTTGGTCAAAATTTCATACGGAATGGTGCCGGCCCATGCCGCCAAATCCTCTGCCGAGATGGAAACACCATCCGCCTCGCCGATTAGCACAACCGCGTCATCGTTAAACGCGCTGTCAGTGCCAATGTTGGCGACAATTTGATCCATGGAAATTGTGCCGACGACCGGGTAGCGTTTGCCGCGAATAATCACCTGCGCCGTGCCCGACATGCTGCGAAAATAGCCGTCGCCGTACCCCACGGGAATGGTGACGGCGCGCGTGTTAACGTCGGTCTGCCAGCGCGAGCCATATCCCACCGGATGGCCGGGCGTAATCACCTTGAAATAAACGACACGCGACTTCCACGTTAATGCCGGTTTGACGACAATATTTTTTCTGACTTCCATTGATGGATAAACGCCGTACAACAAAATGCCCGGGCGAACCAGATCGTAATACGATTCCGGCAGTTGCAAAATCGCGCCCGAGTTGGCGGCATGGATGATCGGCGGCCGTTTAATAAAATTTTTCTCATAAAACGATAGCACGCGTTCAAAACGTTCAAGCTGAAGTCTGGTGTAAGACAAATCCGCGACATCGGCATTGGCAAAATGCGTGTAAATCCCTTCGACAAAAACGTGTTTACATTTTTGAGATTCCTGCAAAAATCCGTCAGCATTATAATAATGCACGCCGATGCGCTCCATGCCCGTATCAATTTTCAGGTGCACCTTGGCGATAACGCCCATCTCTTGCGCGGCCTGCTCAATGATCTGCAATTTGGCAATGGACGATGCCGTGATGGTCAAATCGTGATTGAGAAAATGCGGAATTTGATTGCCGAGCACGCCGCCAAGAACAAGGATCGGGATGGTGACGCCGGATTCGCGCAGCAGAATGCCCTCTTCCAACACCGCCACGCCTATGTAATCCGCGCCGATCTCCTGCATGAATTGCGCGACGCGAACCAGGCCGTGACCGTAGGCATTGGCCTTTAAAATGGGCATAATTTTTTTACCGGTGTGTTTTTTAATCGCGGTAAAATTATCGCGCAGGCGGGAGAGGTTGACCTCAACCTGGGTCGGGCGCACGACCGAGTCGGTGGTGCTGATTGTCGCGTGATTAATGGGTTGCATGTTTTTTTCTCAGAGTGAACACCACAAGTTCCGGCGGACAATTATAACGCACCGGTACAGCGCTGATGCCGACACCGGTAGACGTGTAGCCGGACATCCCTTTATACTCCCAAAATCCGCGCGCAAATGAACGCGGCGCCTTGGCATTGGTGATGACCGGACGCTGGTTTTTCAAACAGATTTGCCCGCCATGCGTATGGCCGCACAGGTAAAAGTCAATGTTGCGGGACTGCGCTTCTTTGTAAATCTCGGCCGTGTGCGCGAGGAGAATTTTAAAGCTGTGTGGCGGAACCGACTCCGTGGCGCGCGGCACATCATCTTCTTTGTCGTAATGCGGTTCGTCCACGCCGACGAGAAAAATTGATTGACCTTCCCGCTGTAATTCAACAGACTCGTTGTCTAAAATGCGCACGCCAAAATCAGGGAAATGCGTCATCAGTTTTTTCGAATCGTGATTGCCGCGAACGGCAAATATGCCATCTCTGGTCCGGGCCAATTCGACGATCTGCCGCATTCGTTTCAAAACAACATCATTCGGGCCGGTCAGCTGGTAGCGGTAATCGCCAAGCAGAACAACACAGTCCACCGGTGTCTGCTGCACCATCAGCTTGACTCTCGGGGTAATGTGCAACGGGCTGTCGATGTGCAGATCGCTCATCATCAACATGGTGTATCCATCAAAAGCCCGGGGAAGATTTTCAAATTCAACCTCATACCGTTGCAGCCGGAGATCATGCGCATTCTGCAATCCCCTTTTGTACAGGCCACACACATGCAGAACAAAACGCACCAGCCGCCTGGGCACCTTGATGCGTTCAACGAGTATTTTTAGCTGCTTGCGAATGTGGCTGGTCACCTGGCTTTTACTCAATGATATATTCACCGCCCTGAATTTTTTTCTTTTCTTCGGAATGATATTTCAACTCTTCGAGGAGCGTACGAATATCCTTGCCCGTGTTCGCGTCCGGCTTCATCTTCTCTTTGACGCGTTTGATGTCGGCATCGGCCAGCGCCGTTTGAAACTTGATAAGGCAGGCCCGCGCGGATTCCCACGGCTTGGGGAACGGATTCTCCTGCATCATCAGATGCGACAATTTGGCGGCGATGGTCTGATCTTTAAAAGCCGTCAGGTAGGCTTGCGGCTGAAACGACCGTGGATCGATGCCGGAGGATAACGTCTCAAAAATCGAACGAATTTCCTCATGCGAAATATCTTCTGTTTTGAGATTTCTCAGAATGCGTTCGATCATCTCCGGGTGGCGCATGGCAATTTGCAGGAGCCCGAGCTCGGAATCACCTTTGGAGGTTTGAAAAAAAGCATCGGTTTGTTGCGGCGGCGTGTCATCCTGCCGCTGCAGACGCATGCGATTTTGTCGCTCGATTTGATTGATTTCCAGCCACAAGGACGATTCGTCAAGTTTCAGCCGCTCGGCCAAATCACGCACGAGAAATGAGCGTCGAATCGGATCATTCACTTTGGCAATGGTCGTGAGAATTTCACGCGTGTTGGTGGCTTTTTGTGTCGAGGAAGCTGACTGACTTTTGTGCTCAAACGTGTTCAGTTTGAATTCCATCAGCGGCATGCCGGACGCGATGAGACGCCTGGTTTCCTCCTCGCCGCGCGTTCGGGCAAATTCATCGGGATCGAGTCCCTGCGGCATCATGCAGATTTTCACTTCCATGCCGTTTTCAAGAAGAATGTCAGCGCCGCGAATGGCCGCCGCGGCACCGGCGGAATCGGAATCATAAAGCAAAACGGCATTTGACGTGTAACGTCGAAGCAAACGCGCGTGGTCCTCGGTTAACGCCGTGCCGGACGTTGTGACAACATTTTGTACGTTAACGCGGTAGAGGCTGGTCAAATCCGTGTAACCCTCGCAAATCACCACTTCATCATTTTTGCGGATGGTATCGCGCGATTGATAAAGGCCGTAGAGGATAAAGCGTTTCTGGTAAATGTCGGTTTCCGGCGAGTTGATGTATTTTGGCGAATTGTCATTGATGATGCGCCGTGCGCCAAATCCAACCACCTGGCCGGTGAGATTTTTGATCGCAAACGTGATGCGGCCGCGAAAACGATCATAATAACGCCCGGCGTCCTCTTTGAGAATCACCAGCCCGGCGCGGAGCAGCACTTCGGTGTTCAGCTTTTTGGCTTCGGCATATTTGATCAACCCGTCCCATCCGTTCGGCGCATAACCAATGCCGAATGCGTCAAACTCGTCGTCTGAAATGCCGCGCTCGTTGAGATATCTTCTCGCCTCAGCCGCCTCATCGGTTCTGATAGTCAACTGAAAAAGTTCGGCGGCCAAATTGTTGGCGTAATACAATGCCTCTTTCTCGCGATAGACCTCAAAGTTTTCCGCCTCTTCCGGCAGGGTGATACCGGCCTGTTTGGCGAGCAACTTGACGGCTTCGGGAAAGGTCAAGCCTTCAATTTTCATAATAAAGGTAAAAACATTGCCGCCGGCGCCGCAGCCGAAGCAGTGGAATATCTGCAAGTCCGAATTGACGCTGAACGACGGCGTTTTTTCTTTATGAAACGGACAGAGACCGAAATGATTTCGGCCCTTTTGCCGCAGGGTCAAATAGCCGGAGACGACATCAACAATGTCGCTGGCAAAACGGACTTCATCAATTTTATTTTGTGGAATTTGGGACACGTGTTCTTTTAAACCTGTATTTATGTGCAAATAGGTCGCGCAAAGCCGCCAAGGCGCGAAGAAAAAACAAAACACGCTGTGGTCGAAAACACTCTGCCTTCCTTCTTGGCGGCTTTGCGCGAGATTTGTATGATCAAAATTATTGTTACAAAATTCTTGACATTTGATTTCAATCTTGATATGATAACAAAAATAATCTATGTTCACAAGAGAATCATTTTTAAAAGCTGTTCATCGGAAAAACTTTTGAAAAGGAGCAGACCGTGGCCGAACGAACTATTGTGCAGTTATTTGAAAACAGCGTCAAAAAATTTCCCGACAATGTGTTGATGTGGGAGAAAAAGACGGATCAGTACGAAGGAACAACCTATAAAGAATTGCAGCAGTCTGTTTACAACTTTGCCGCCGGCCTGATGGCGCTCGGTATTCAAAAAGGCGACCGCATCGCGCTCATCTCCGAAGGCCGCAACGAGTGGGTCGTCGCTGAACTCGGTATTTTATACACCGGCGCGATTGATGTACCCATGTCCGTTAAAATTGATGAATTATCCGATTTGAAATTCCGCCTGTCGCATTCCGGCTGCCGCATGGTGGTGGTCTCGGGACGGCATTCGCACAAGATTTTTGCCATCGACAATGACCTGCCCGAGCTGGAAAAAATCATTGTGCTCGATCCCATTGACCAACAACATGGATCAATTATTTTTCTTGACGACTTGTATGCCAGGGGCGAGGCTTTTCTCGAATCGAATCGCCAAGAATTTGAAATCCGCCGCGACGGTATAATCGAAAGTGACGCCGCGAACATCTGCTACACCTCCGGCACCACGGCCGATCCGAAAGGCATTATCCTGACGCATCGAAATTACACCGCTAATGTGGAGCAAGCCTCGGCGCTGCTGCCGATTCCCGAGTGGTACACCTCGCTACTCATTTTGCCGTGGGACCACTCGTTCGCGCACACCGCCGGCATTTACACGCTTATGAAAAACGGCGCCAGCATGTCGTCCATTCAGGTTGGCAAAACGCCAATGGAAACATTGAAGAATATCCCCATCAACATTAAAGAAACCAAGCCGGTTTTTCTGTTGAGCGTGCCGTCGCTGGCGCAGAATTTTCGCAAAAATATTGAAAAAGGCATCCGACAAAAGGGAGCCAAAGTGGAAAAGCTGTTTAACAACGCGCTAAAGCTTGCCTACAAGTACAACGGCATTGGCTGGGACCGCGGCAAGGGATTAAATTTTTTGCTCAAACCAATGTACGCCTTGTATGATAAAATTCTCTTCAGCAAAATCCGCGAGGGCTTTGGTGGTCGATTGGAATTCTTCATCGGCGGCGGCGCATTGCTTGATATTGAATTGCAGCGATTCTTTTACGCCATCGGCATGCCGATGTACCAGGGCTACGGCTTGACCGAAGCCGCGCCGATCATTTCCGCCAACGTACCGATGAAACACAAACTTGGTTCTTCCGGCGCCATTGTCGCCGATCTTGAAGTGAAAATTTGCGACGATAAAGGCAATGCACTCCCTGTTGGCGAACGAGGCGAAATCGTCGTCAGGGGTGAAAACGTTATGGCCGGGTATTGGAACAATGAAAAAGCCACCAGCGAAACGCTGCGCGACGGCTGGCTGCACACCGGCGATCTGGGCTATCTTGATAATGATAATTTCCTCTATGTGCTTGGTCGTGAAAAAAGCTTACTTATCAGCAACGATGGCGAGAAATACAGTCCCGAGGGTATTGAAGAAGCGTTGATGGCGCAGAGCCACTACATTGAGCAGGTGATGCTGCACAACAACCAGTCCGCTTACACTGTGGCGTTGATGGTGTTGAACCAGGCGCTGGTGGAGCGTTATCTCGCGGACAAGGGATTGAAATTTTCTGATGAAGAGGGGCAGAACGCCGTCATCAAACTCGTCGAATCCGAAATAAACGAATACCGCGACGGCGCGTATGCCGGCATGTTTCCAACCAAATGGCTGCCCGCCTCGTTCGCCATCTTGGGCGAGGGATTTACCGAAGAAAACAAGTTTATGAACAGTACGATGAAGATGGTGCGCGGCAAAATCACCGAGTTTTACAAAGCGCGCATTGATTACATGTATACGGCCGAGGGGAAAGACGTTTACAATCATCAAAACAGGACGATTGTGGCGCGGTTTAGGGA
>CAYSNA010000338.1:0-6225 GCA_964432185.1 uncultured Cytophagia bacterium | reverse complement strand
CGGCCAGAGCAGACGGCGCGCCTTGTCGAGGTTCGCGTTATCCGGCCAGCTATTCAGTGGCGCGAATCGTTGCGTACCGGAACCGGCGCCACCGCGACCATCACCCACACGATAGGTACCAGCGCTGTGCCAGGCCATGCGGATAAAAAGCCCGCCATAGTGACCATAATCAGCCGGCCACCAGTCCTGCGAATTCGTCATCAACGCATAAAGATCTTCTTTTACGGCTTTCAGGTCCAGTTTTTTGAATTCTTCAGCATAGTTAAAATCCTCGGCCATGGGACTGGATAAGGCGGAATGCTGTCGCAGAATATTCAAATTCAATTGATTCGGCCACCAGTCGCGGTTTGAGGTACCACCGCCCGCCGTGTGCCCTGTTACCGGGCATTTGCTATTTTCGTTCATTCGGTTTTCTCCTTTTTTGATTTCATCTCATCAATTTAAAGTTGCCAGGAGAGACTCGCCGATGCATCGCCTAAGAATTCAATCAATCACATTCGGCGATGCAGACTATTCAGCCGAAGCTGCTCCCATGCTTTTGCTGCGTTCGATGGATTGCAGCGCCAGATAATTCTCTCCAAATTTCCTAATGTTTTCCATTTCAGTATCAAAGTGATCATAGTGCTGCTCTTCATCAACAACAAGCGCTTCAAATATTTTTTTCGTCACCGAATCCGCGTGTTGCGCGCATTCGTTAGCCCAGGTATTATAATCGAGAACCGCGGCCATTTCCATGTCGCAGGCCTTGTTCAACATGTCTTTGACCTCGTCAATTTTTTGCACCTCGGCCGAGGCTTTTAATTCAACTTCGCCTTTCAGGAACAGGATACGCTCGGCGAGTTGTTCAACGTGCATCATCTCGTCAATGGCGGAACGTCTGAACAAATTGGCGAGCAGATCGTAGCCTTGATCATCACAGTGAAAATGAAAATACATATACTGATGAACGGCGGTTAATTCATCGCCTACAGCTTTGTTGAGCAGTGTGATACTTTTTTCATGCATAACTTTTTCCCTCATAATGTTTACATTTTGTGTCATCTTCTTTAGGAAAATTGAGAGATGAGTGATGTCTGTTGGACATTTATGCTGACCGACCAGAAAATCGATCAGCATAAAAGAATTATTTTTTCAGTACGGCGCTCAGGACTTTTTCTTTATCGAGCTTTTTGGTGCAGAAGAACCAGTCCTGACATTGCATGTCTTCTTTCCCTTCCATGCGATTTTTGGCAACGCCGCAGGAACCGGCCGGGGAGACAATTACATCATCGCCTGGGCGCCAATCGGCTGGTGTAGCAATAGCAAATTCATCAGCCGTTTGCATTGCGACAAGCGCGCGATAGATTTCATCAAAATTTCGACCAAGGCTCAACGGGTAATAAATGATAGCCCGGATAATGCCTTTGGGATCAATAAAGAATACGGCACGAACAGCTTTGGTCGTATCTTCACCCGGTTGAATCATACCATATTTTTTTGCGACATTCATGGTAATATCTTCAATCAACGGGAACATGACTTCAACATCCTTCATTCCCCGATATTCAATTTTCTCTTTGATGGTTCGCAACCAGGCGATGTGGCTGTACAGACCATCAACAGATAAACCAACGAGTTTACAATTGGCTTGGGCAAATTTTGCTTCCATCGATGCAAAGGTGATAAATTCTGAAGTACATACCGGCGTAAAATCGGCAGGATGGCTAAAAAGGATGACCCATTGTCCGGAATAATCGGATGGAAAATTGATTTCGCCCTGCGTCGTTACTGCGGTAAATTCCGGCGCCTTGTCGCCAATACGTGGCATCCCTACAACGGTCTGTTCATTGACTTCTTCCATGCTAAGCACCTCCATGTGGTGATTGGTTAATGGTTAAAAAATGGATTAAGAACATATTACAAATCGGAACGATTACTATTTAATATACAGAATGACGGACAAATATAAAATATTATTTATATCTCATTTCTCCGCTTTGCACTGTTGACAAATGCCAAAGAACTCTAATTTGTGATGGTTGATTGTAAAAGTGGTTAATTGTTTTGCCTGATCGTTGAGATCATCATAAACTTCCGGCATTTCGAAATCGACAATTTTCCCGCACGATTCACAGATGAGATGATAGTGGGGTTTTATATTCGCCTCAAAACGATCGAACGTGCTGCCAAAATGGATCTTTTTGACATCCCCTTGCTCAACCAGAAACGACAGATTTCGATAAACCGTACCCAGGCTCAGACTCGGGAATTCCTTTTTAAGCTGCTCATACAACCAATCGGCGGTCGGATGTTTGTCGGTTGAACGCAACAGTTCGATAATCCGGGTTCTCTGTCTGCTTTGACGGAACGTTGATTTTTCTTTCTCGTTCATCTCTTAATAATAACCATTCTTATTATCGATTCCTAGATTTAAACAACACTGTCATCGCTTTATTCCATTTAATGTCGAAGAATTTCGTCACGAATAAAAATAATGACTGATTATTTGATTATCGTTAAATTTCATATCATGAAAGCAAAAAAAAGAAACAGGACAAACATAAGGTGCAAGCTAATAGCATACGTCAAGAATGATACTTTTTATTATAACAAAAAGTGGAAAACGATTTGGAATAGTTTGCTAATGTGCTAAATTTATTGGCGTATTGGATCATTGAATTTGTTTTGCGGGAGTTCAAATATATGCCAATGACCAAACATCACAGATCCCAAAATACTATGGATATATAGTTATTCAAGTTTTGGAGAACCATCAATGTCAAAACCCAAAAAAGTCGCCATCATGACAAGCGGCGGAGATGCCCCGGGTATGAATGCCGCCATTCGAGCCATCACTCGTACTGCCATTTACAACACGCTGCAGGTATATGGATTCAAACGCGGCTACCAGGGCATTCTCGAGAACGATTATGTCGAATTAACCGCGCGCAGCGTCTCAAACATATTGCAGCGCGGCGGCACGATCATCGGCAGTTCGCGGTGCAAAGCATTTCGCGAAGAGGCCGGGCGTCTTCAGGCCGCCGCCAATCTGAACACGCATGGTATTGATGCGCTTTTTGTCATCGGCGGCAACGGCTCGATGCGCGGCGCCTTTGAGCTTGCCAAAGTGTGGGACGGCCAACTCATCGGCCTGCCGGGTACGATTGACAATGATTGCGGCGGCACGGATTTCACCATCGGCTTTTTCACCGCGCTGGATACGGCGCTCGATTCAATCGACAAAATTCGCGATACCGCTGAGGCGTTTGATCGCGTCTTTCTCGTCGAGGTTATGGGACGAAAAGCCGGCGACATTGCTCTCGGCGTTGGCATTACCGGCGGCGCTGAAGAAATCTTGTTGCCGGAAAAATCGTTTGACCTCAACACTGTTGCTGATCGCGTCATCGAATCCAAAAAACGTGGAAAGGGCAGCTATATCATCATTGTGGCTGAAGGTGCATATGACGGCGGCGCGTCGCGGCTGGCGATAGAGCTGGAAAAGATCACCGGCTTTGCCTGTCGTCCAGTCGTCCTCGGGCATATCCAACGCGGCGGTTCGCCCGTGGCCATGGACCGCTGGTATGCCACAAGAATGGGCGCCTTTGCCGTTCAGGCCGCGCTGGAGGGCGCGACAGGCGTAATGGTCGGTACGGAAAAAAATGAACTCGTGCTAAGCCCGTTTGAAAAAACCTGGACGGAAAACAAGATGTTTGATCCATTTATTTATGAAATACACCCTATGCTATCCATCTAAGTTTCGGGCGAATGGACGGTTTTCGCCCGTCCATTCGCCGCCATTAAATTTTTGTACCCACGCGTAACACATGCCGATTTTTGCACCAGCCTGATACAATTTTTGTATTTCCATTTTACGCAAACGAAAGTGACTTTAGTTTGCTGCACTTCTTCCAACTGTTTTCAAATCAGCCCGCCGGACATAACGCCACTTAGCTCTATAATATCAACACCTTAAAAAAGCATAAAGCTACCTTCCAATATTTTTTACAGAGACGTTTTTGGCAGAAACCGTTGCGTTTTCATGGCATAGATATTGGAATGCAGCGCTCAGAGCAAGCGTTTTAATAATTGGCAGTTAATTGAGCAGCATATGATCGCACCACGTTCTCTTTTTGGAGGGAGAAAACAGATGAAAGCAATAACAGTTGTGCTCATCATTTTTCTTTTGGCCGTGTCCGCGCAGTCAAAAGGATGGATGGCATCGGTCGACTATCACGTCGCCATCCCCGGGCAAGAGATGAAACCGCAAATTAATAATCCCAGTTTGCTCGGTTTCTCACTCGACGCGCGGAAATTCATCTCGCCACAATTTGCAGTGGGCGCCAATCTCGGCAATCAGGTGTTTTATTGCAAATGCAACAACTCCTCTTCCCTCGAAGATAATTTTTTTGGCGGATCGCAATATTACTTTCTCAATACTATTCCACTCATGGCGACATCGCAATATTATTTTGACTTTGCCAAGTCCTTCAAACCCTATATTGGTTTAAACGTTGGCGGCTATTATGCCTGGCAGCGCTCGGAAAAAGGGCTTGTGGTGATGGACGATCGTAAATGGCACTGGGGTTTTGTGCCGGGTGTCGGTGTTCTGCTTCCCGTTGCCGGAACGTACATGAATATGGGGACCAAGATTAGTTTCATCAGCGATTCAAATTTGGGAGATCCTCAAAAGCAGCTTTTCATCAGCTTTTATGTTGGATTCAGTTTTGCTGATATAAGCTGGCGATAATAAAAAAGCCTCTCGATTGCGAGAGGCTTTTTTTGTTTTTACCGCACTCGGTTCTCACCCGCAATGCTCACCTACACGCTATCGATACATTGATTTTTCCGGTTGACTCATCTTTTTCTTTCAGATCTCCTTTTATTTTTTATCTTATGTTCAAATAATTTACAACAATTTGGAGGAACGATGAAAAGCACTGTTTTGTGCGTTGTGGGAGTACTCTTGATGACAGCCCTTGTGTTCGCCCAACCTTTTGACGCCACCTGGGAATCGATTGACAGCCGCCCGGTACCGGAATGGTTTCAAGATGCCAAATTCGGCATTTTCATTCACTGGGGATTGTATTCGGTACCGGCCTGGGGGCCGACCAAAGATGTCGGTATTTATGAAAAATACGCTGAATGGTATTGGTGGAGTTTGATGACACCGACTCGCGAGAGTTATGACCAGTTTAATAAAATCCACAAAGATTTTTACGGTGATGATGCCACGTACCAGGATTTTGTCAGTGGTTTTAATTGTGAGATGTTCGAGCCGGACCAATGGGCACGCATCTTTAAAGAAGGCGGCGCCAAATATGTCGTACTCACATCCAAACATCACGAAGGATTCTGTTTATGGCCCAGCCCGCAAAGTTGGAACTGGAATGCCGTTGATGCCGGACCGCATCGCGATTTGGCCGGCGATTTGATAGCCGCTGTTCGTCAGGCTGATCTGAACATGGGCTATTACTACTCCCTGTACGAATGGTTCAATCCGCTCTACAGATCGGATGTCAATGCTTATGTCGATCAGCACATGATCCCGCAAATGAAAGATCTGGTGACGCGCTACGAGCCGGACATTCTCTGGACCGATGGTGAATGGGATCATCCGAGCGAGGTGTGGAAAGCAACCGATTTTCTCGCGTGGCTCTACAACGAATCGCCGGTCAAAGACAAAGTCGTAGTGAACGACCGCTGGGGCAAGGAAACCCGCGGCCATCACGGCGGCATTTGGACGACCGAGTACGACCTGGTCCACGAGGGCAACGCCGACGACATGGAGATGGAACGCTACTGGGAAGAGTGCCGCGGCATTGGCACCTCGTTTGGCTATAATCGCAACGAGTACCTCGATAACTATTCCACTTCGGAAGAACTCGTTCACATTCTCATCAACAAAGTGGCGCGCGGCGGCAACCTGCTGCTCAACGTTGGCCCAACGGCGGACGGCCGCATTCCGGTGATCATGCAGCAACGCCTGAAAGACATGGGCGACTGGCTGGAGGTAAACGGTGAAGCGATTTATGGCACGCGCAAATGGGTCGATATGCCGAAAGTCACGGCGGGAACCAAAACCTATTTCACCACCAAAGGCGAAAACTTGTACGTGCTTTGTACCGAATTCCCGACAAGTCCTGTTATTGTCAATGGCGTTGAAAAAGCTAAAGTGTCCATGCTCGGATTTGATGGCAACATCAAATCATCAATAAAAGGCGGGAAACTGGTTATTGAACCACCCGT
>CAYSNA010000337.1:0-6227 GCA_964432185.1 uncultured Cytophagia bacterium | reverse complement strand
GCACTCGAGCGGATAGGGCAAATCGCAGACAATATCTTCTTTGGTGATGGAAATGCGGGCATCCGTGACCAAACGCGGCTGCGTGAACAGGAGAAAGTTTATGTCCGTGTTGTACGAACAAATCGCCGCGCTAATGACGCCGTCGAGATCGGCGTGCGTAATAATTCTTTTATACATGATTAATCCTTATGATTGTTGTCGAGCCCACAACGGTACGAGCAGCGACGCGGTAAAAATGCAGATAAAGACAAAGGCAACGGCAGGCAGGGCCGCGCGTTCGTTGAAATGCTTCAACGCCAGAACGCTGCCGAGTCCGGCGTTTTGCATGCCGATTTCGATCGACAGGGCGCGTTTGCGTTTGATGTCAAATTTAGCGACATGACCGACGAGATAACCGAGCGTCAAACCGAGGATATTCAGAATAACGGCTGCGATAAAAATCAGCAAATTGATGTTGCCCAGATAATTGTTGTTCAGGGCGATGACCAGCGCGCAGATGAACACGATAAAGGTTGTTGAAATGGCCGGAAAGACTTTGGTAAACGGTTCAACCTTGTCGTGCAGCAGATGTTTCAAACCGATGCCCAAAAGCAGCGGCAGCACGACCATCCACAATACATTAAAGAACATGCTCCAAAACGGCACCGCCAGCAGGGTGTGCGCGAGAAGCAACGTCAGCAGCGGCGTCAGTATTGGCGACAGCAGGGTGGAGGCTGTTGTGAGTGACACCGAATACGCGACATCCGCGCCGGCAAGATAACTCAGCACGTTGCTGGCCATGGCGCCCGGCGCCGAACCGGCCAGGATGAGTCCGAGAGTAAAATCCTCATTGAAAGCGAAAACAAGAGCGATGATAAATGCCAGGCCCGGCATGATGGTAAATTGTGATACCACGCCAATGAGCACAACCTTGAACCGTTTGAAAATATCAATAAAAGCGTGCGGATCCAACACCATGCCGACACCGAACATGGTGAGGGCAAAAAAGAGATCAAGGAACCGGCGCAACGGCAAAAATGCGTCCGGCCAAAAATAGGCGGCACATCCGCCAAGAATGACCCAAAGCGCAAACAGGTTGTTATACGTTGTTAAAACTCTATTCCACAAAAATGCCATTCCTTTCAACTAAAATGGCTTAAAAGTTAGCAACTAATTTGTTAAATTCAAGTAAGATTTTGGCTGTAAGGGATTGGCGCCGCCCGCGTCTAAAGGGGCGAGTTTTTATCATGATTATCTGAATCCTTTCTTTTGGAATCACATCTATTATTTCAAGAGGTGATTTATGAATACGGAAATGATAATCAATAAAAACTGTGGCAACATCAAGGAGCGTCTGTTGGCGTGCCGAACGAAAAATGTTGCCTTTGCGCTCAAGGATCGATTGTGTTCCGAGCTGCAGCTCAATTGTGAAAGTCACATGGTTAATAATGTTCTGAATGCTCACGTGGATCGGTTGATAAACGAGATTTTTGATCAGGACGGAAAAAACAAGTTCTTGGAGGTTCGACATGACGCTTAAAGTAATTGGTTCTATTTTGATGATGTTGGTAATGATGCTCTTTGTCGCATGCGGCAGTAATACTGATAGTGAAGCCCAGGCTGCGGCCCAAACCAACACTTACAACGATCAATATAATTTTGCCACACAACAGCTCGACGGCAGTGATTTGAAACTGGCCGATTATCAGGGTAAAGTCGTTATTGTTGATATGTGGGATACCTGGTGTCCACCGTGTCGAAAAGGCATCCCGGAATTTGTCGAATTATACAATGAATACAAGGATCAGGGATTTGTCGTCATCGGCTTGGCGTTTGGTCGCGATGGAAAACCGGCTGTTGATCAATTTGTTGCTGATTATGGCGTCAACTATGTGAACGGTCTGGTCAATCAGGATGTCATTAACAAGCTGGGCCAGCCCCGTGGCATTCCAACAACTTTTGTCTTTGATCAAAATGGAAATATGTATCAGAAATATACCGGATATCGAGAAAAGAGTGTTTTTGAGACTGATATTCAAACATTGCTGAAAAATTAAGTGAACAGGTGAAAATATAGTATGAAGGCCATAGTCAAACAAGTTGAGGGATTGTCCCTCGTTGGAAAGTCAGAATCCAACCACTGGGTGCCGCTGGATAGCGTCAAAACCTTTGGCGGCGCTGAAGCGGCGACCAAACCGATGGAACTGGTGCTCATCGCGCTCGGCGGTTGCACCGGCATGGATGTCATTTCCATTTTGAAAAAAATGCGTGAAGATGTCAGAGATTTTGATATCGAGCTCGACGCCGATAAAGCGACATCACATCCGGCAGTGTTTACAAAGATACATTTGCATTATGTTATAAAAGGAAAAAATATCAAATCCGAAAACGTCAATAAAGCCATCGAGCTGTCGATGAATCAGTATTGCTCAGTTTCCGCCATGCTGAAAAAATCTGTTGACGTGACCTGGGATTTTGAGATTCAGGACGTAGACTAACGTTAAAGGATAATTTTCATGAGTGATCATGTCGTACATTTTACCGATGCCACCTTTGAAGAGGAGGTTGTTAACTCGAACCATCCGGTTTTGATTGATTTTTGGGCCGTCTGGTGCGGACCGTGCCGAATGGTGGCGCCGGTCATTGAAGAACTTGCCGGCGCGTATGCGGGCAAAGTTAAAGTCGGCAAACTCGATGTCGATAATAATCCAAAATCCGCCATGAACTATGGCGTGCGCAGCATCCCGACCATCTTGCTATTCAAGGACGGCGATGTTGTGGATTCGGTTGTCGGCGCGGTGCCGAAACAAAATCTGGTGAATATGATAGAAAAGCATTTAACACCGGCCAATTAATTTTGATTTGACATTTAAAGGCAAAGGCCTCTCGCGACTTGCGGGAGGCCTTTTTTTATTTTGATCGGATTGGAAGATAAACTTGATTTTGTGCCAATGGATATTACATTATCATCAAACAAAAAGCGTTTCCGGAAAAAAGCGCGACTCCCTGACATCCGATGCGGGATCACGTTAATCTGTCAGGGTGCACCATTCTAAACGCTTTCCGGCTCTTTAAAGCTCGACGGTTAATACCATGTTCAACCACCTTGTTGAAAATCAAACCTATCGGTTCAGCGACAGTGAGCCGATTATTCTTATTCATCGTACTTTGACCGAAGAGGCGTCATCGCGATTTGATATGCATTTTGCCTATGAACTGGGCATAATTAAATCGGGCATCATGCAGCGAGAGTATAAAAACCATTCTCGCCGCGTCGAATCCGGTGATGTGTGGCTGACCGGTATGTGGGAGCCGCATGGTTATTTTCTGTTGGAAGCCCCGTGCGAAGTATTCGTTTTTGTGGTGTCGCCCACTTTTTTGCATCGCCATGACCAGGCTGTTTTTAATTGGACTGATGTTTTTAATGTGAAACCGGCCCGCCGGCCAGCACTCTCGCCAGAATGTCGCCAGGAGGTTTTGAGAATAGCAAACCGATTATCGACTCTGCCGCCAGAACACAAAACGCTGTGGTTGAAAAATTATTTTTTTGAGATTCTTCTCTATTTGAATGCCGGTCGGTCCAGACAGCGAGAAGTGCCAAAGAAAGATGTTTTTCCCTATCAAAAATTGGAGCCCGGCATTCAACTGGTGTTTGAGAATAAACGGCATGTCACCACAGAAGAGGCGTCCAGGCACTGCGGTATGAGCCGCACAGCGTTTGATACGCTTTTTAAAAATACCATGGGACTCTCATATTACAAGTTTGCGCTTCGATTTCGGCTGCGCTCCGCGGCAGATCAACTTTTGGCAACGAATGATCCCCTGAAAGCCGTGGCTTCCGATTGGGGCTTTACCGACAGCAGCCATTTTATTCGCGTCTTTAAAGAGTATTATCAGATGTCGCCGCACGATTATCGTTCCCACGCGACAAAAAAATAGGCCAATGCGCAAAAATACAATTTTTTTGTCAATTTATACAATCCCCCAACCTCGCTTCTCTAAAATTATTTCTTATTTTATTCTGTTTGTGAACACAAATCCCCACGGCCGAATTCAAGTGAAAGGTTAAAGAACAAAAGTTATTTTCAATTGTTGTAATTTCATGATAGCAATTTAGCATTGTTTTGTTTAGGATGAGACCAAATCCCCCGGTCTCTGTCCAAGAGCTCATAAGGAGCGGTTATTCATGCCATGTTCACGTTTTGTGAAAAACTTTTATTTGCGATTATTCGACATCTCGTGAGGCCGTGATGAGGTTGACAGGATTTGATATACTCATCATTGCGCTATACGGCGTGCTGACGGTCGCGATTGGTCTCTGGTTTTCAAAGCGCGCCGGTAAAAGCATTGTGGAATATTTCCTGGCGGGTCGAGTTCTGCCGTGGTGGTTGGCGGGGACATCGATCGCCGCGACCTGGTTTGCGACAGATGCGCCGCTCGCCATGGTCTCGCTCATCCGCAAGGAAGGATTTTACGCCAACTGGATCTGGTGGCATCTTGGCGCCGGCATTATGCTCTTTGTCTTTTTTTACGCCAAGCTATGGCGCCGTTCTCACGTGCTCACCAACGCCGAGTTTATTGAGCTGCGTTACAGCGGCGCATCGGCGTCGCTGTTGCGCGGCTTTCGTGCGGTGTACGAAGGCGTGCTGCAAAATTGCATTATGATGGGATGGGTCATTCTGGCCGTGGCCAAGTTTAGTCAGGTGTTGTTGGGCTGGAGTATGTCGTTCACCCTGCTTGTCAGCATGACCCTTGTCCTGCTCTACACCATTGCTTCCGGATTGTGGGGCGTCGTTATCACTGATCTTTTTCAATTTACCATCGGTATGATTGGCTGCATAATACTGGCCGCCATCGTGCTAATCAGGTACGGCGGGCCGGTTGACATGACGCAACAGATTCTTGCCCTGCCTTACGTTCAGCCCGGTACGTTTGATATGCTGCCGCATCCCGGCCATCTCGCTCCCCTCAAATACATTTCGTTTGTGGTTTTAATCGCTGTCCTCTGGTTGCGCCAGGGCGACGGCGGCGACGGCTATATCGTGCAGCGAATTTTTGCCGCCAAAAATGAAAAACACGCGGTTCTGGCCGCGTTGTGGTTTGCCTTTGCCGGCATCGTTGTGCTTTCATTACCGTGGATGATCACCGGGCTTGGTTCTCTCATCACTTTTCCGTTGGACGCGCCCGAGTTGATGGGCGATCAGGAAATGGCGTATCCGTTGATGGTCATCAAAATGTTGCCGCCGGGTCTGCGGGGATTGCTGGTCGTCTCGTTCCTCGCTGCCTTTATGAGCACCATGTCCACACATTTATGCTGGGGCGCCTCATACCTTGTCAACGATTTGTACCTGAGATTTATAAAGCCACATTCGTCACCGCGATCAACCATGATCGCGTCGCGATTCTCTGTTTTTCTGCTCGCGGTGTGCGCTATACTGGTAGCCTGGCAGATGGACTCTATTGAGCGCGCCTGGTATTACATCATGCAGATTCTCGCCGGTACAACAATCGTATCGCTGTTGCGCTGGTACTGGTGGCGCATCAATGCCTGGGCGGAAATAACCGCAATCGTCAGTTCCGTTGTGCTGGTGAACAGCAACCTGGTTTTCAAATTTTTGCATCATCTGGGGCTGGTTTCGGACGGTCTGATGGTGTCCGTTTACCACGTGTGGCAGGCGGAATACGATGTCCTTCGCGCCCTGATTGTGCTGATTGTCTGCGCGCTTTGTCCTTCATCGTCATGTTTTTGACGCGCCCGGTCTCCGAAACAAAACTGGATGAATTTTATCGTCGCGTCCGGCCAACCGGCTGGTGGAAACCGGTTGCCGACAGGAATAACGATAGTCTGCCGCAGGCCGACACCAAGAGGTCGTGGCTCGGCTGTCTGTGTGGGACACTGTTTCTCTATTGCAGCCTGATTGGTTTGGCGCATTTTTTTACCGGTCGATTTTTATCAGCGTTTCTGCTTATTGTATTGGCAATTTTCAGTTTTTTCATCACATTAAAAATGGCAACACGAGAATTCAAAATTGCGGAGTAGCCAGAATTTCTTTAGAATAGTATCAGTGATTCCATTTTTTAAGGAGAACATGTATGGATACCACTCGCTTCAACAAAGATGCAACGCGATCTGTGAATCGCAGACAATTTCTTCAAGCCGGCGCCGCCGCTGCGGCTGTCTTGTCTTCTCCGAAAATCAGTTTTGGACAAACAAAAAAGGTACGCATCGGCGTGATCGGCTGCGGCGG
>CAYSNA010000336.1:0-6228 GCA_964432185.1 uncultured Cytophagia bacterium | reverse complement strand
GAACTCCTGGCTTGTGAAAAGGGAGCCATGAAAGTAATATATAAAAAGGTTATGGTATGGTGAAATATACATAAAGAGGATCGGAGCACATCCGATCCTTCGTTGCCATTATTTGTTGACGATAATTTCAGCGCCAAGAGCCTGCATGCCGCTGCCGCCAACCAATCCTTTTGCAAAGACCGTGTAAATTTTCTGATTCATCAGTGCAATGCCGGGCAGTTCAAGCACGACCGTGTCTGTACCGTGGACGCGAACCTGCAGATCATACGAGCTGACGGGCAGCGGTGTAAAATCGATGTGCTCGGAAAACTCAACATCGCCGAATACAACCGTACCATCGGTCAATGTAATATCCACAGACGGCGCATTGGGCGACAAGTGGATGAAACGAACATGAGCTGTGCCATCCGCAGGCATCGAAAGATTATCTTCCAAAACCAACGGGGTCAGATTTGCAACCGTATTGATCGCAAAAACCGAATAGGCTTTATCTTTCATCAGGTCAAGATTGGCTTCAATAACGGTTGTGCTTGTACCAGTCACATTGACTTTCACGTTGCGAGTGCCGGCATCAACTTCGAGGTAACCGGTGTTTCTCGGAAACAGCAGGTTTGTACCAGCCACAGCATCATCGACCAGCAGATCAACACCCGGGGCATCCGGAGAGGCGTGAACTACTTTAACCATGGCTTTGCTCATCGGCGCCGGTGTGGTACCATTATCATCATCGCTACAGCCAACAAAAGCTACGAGTGAAAAGAGGGCAAGGACGGGAAAAATTTTACGAAACTTCATTGTGATACTCCTTCAATTGTTTGAATAATGT
Source organism: uncultured Cytophagia bacterium (assembly GCA_964432185.1). Classification (GTDB taxonomy): domain Bacteria; phylum Zhuqueibacterota; class Zhuqueibacteria; order Residuimicrobiales; family Krinioviventaceae; genus Kriniovivens. Next base: position 5,402 of record CAYSNA010000336.1, on the reverse strand, counting down.
TTGTTTTAAAATTCGAATATTGTAACCTAATTGTCTAAGTAATAATTCCAAAAAAGTGGAAAAAAATTAGACAAAAAAGAAACAAAAATTGAATAAGCTCGAAAAATTAGTGGTTTATGTAGGTAAAAAAAGATCAAAAAAAATTAAAAAAATGGGAAACCGATGAAAACACTGCGCCTGATCCTTGGTGATCAACTGAATTCGAAACATTCATGGTTCGATACACCGGATGACCGGACCCACTTTGTGATGTTGGAACTTGGGCAGGAAACGGACTATGTACGCCATCATTTACAAAAGGTGCTGGCTTTTTTTGCCGCGATGCGGGCGTTTGCCTCGGAACTCGAACAACGCGGCCACACCGTCCATTACCTCACATTGGATGATCCTTCTAATGGCGGCACTATGAACGATAATCTGCGCCGTTTTTGTGTTGAGTTGAACATAGAAAAATTCGAATATATGGAGCCCGATGAATTCCGTCTGGATCAACAGCTAAAGGACTTTTGTGCGTCGATCGATATACCATCAGAATGCGTGGATTCCGAGCATTTTTTAACCCGACGTCAGGAGGTGGCTGACTTTTTTAAAGGTAAAAAGCAGTTTCTTATGGAGTCATTTTATCGGTCTATGCGGCGAACGTATAATATTTTGATGGAGGGTGATCGACCTGTCAGCGGACGCTGGAATTTTGATCCGGACAACCGGAAGCGTTTCGACGGCTCGGTTCATGTCCCGCCGCCACGATTGTTTAATAATGACGTTTCTCATTTGCGCCGCCTGCTTGAAAATCAACAGGTGAAAACAATTGGCTATGCGGAATATGTGTTGTCATGGCCGATCAATCGACAACAAAGTCTGCTTTTATTCGAGGATTTCCTCGACAACGCCCTGCCGTATTTCGGAACCTACCAGGATGCGATGAGACAAAATAACTGGGTGCTGTTCCATTCGCGGTTATCGTTTTCACTCAATTCAAAAATGCTCCACCCATTGGAAGTGATTAACGGGGCGATTGAACAGTGGCAGCGCAATAAAGGGACCATTTCTCTGCCACAGATTGAAGGATTTGTCCGGCAAATTCTCGGCTGGCGCGAATATATGCGCGGCTTGTACTGGGCGCTTATGCCCAAATTTAAAGAAATGAACTTTTTTGATCATCAGCGGCGGCTGCCGCATTTTTACTGGGACGGCCACACCAAAATTAATTGTATCAAGCAGGCCGTGGAGCAGTCGCTGGAAAAAGCCTATGCACACCACATTCAACGTCTCATGATCACCGGCAATTTTGCGCTGCTCGCCGGCGTTCAACCGGATGAGGTCGACGCGTGGTACCTCGGGATTTATATTGACGCCATCGAGTGGGTGGAGATCACCAACACGCGCGGCATGAGCCAGTTTGCCGATGGTGGTCTGGTGGCGACCAAACCGTATGTGTCGTCCGCCAATTATATCAACAAAATGAGCGATTATTGCACCCATTGCTTTTACGATCAAAACAAAAAGGTCGGTCAGCGGGCTTGCCCGTTTAATAGTTTGTACTGGCATTTTTATCATCGGCATCGCGACAAACTGCAGAACAATCCGCGAATCGGGATGATCTACCGAACCTGGGATCGCATGCAGGACGAAACAAAAAAGGAAGTTTTGCAGCAAGCGGACACCCATTTAAGAAACATTGAGCAGTTATAGATGGAAGATCGTTTTCTTCTGACTGGTATTATCATTTTTGCTATATGCACAGCTACAACGACTCGCATGAGATTCTTGGTCGCATGTGGCTTCTTCCAATTTAATTTATTTGTGCGGAATTTAAACAAAGATATCTCTGTTAAAGTCACTTCATTTTAGACAAAAAGTAGACACTGAGGTTGAAATAGATGAAACGTAAAATATTAGTATTAACGCCATTTCTGTTGCTGATTTTGGGATTTGTTTTCATGCGAACATTAACCGGCCTGAGAAAAGAGGAGCCCAAGAGGGAAGCGCCGGTCCGCGCTAAAATCGTCGATACACAGGTCGTCGAGCTGGCGGACATCCCGGCGTCGCTGGTGGCGTTCGGGCGTATCGCCTCAACGCAGCCGGTCACCTTGATCAGCGAGGTCAATGGCACGCTGCTGCAAGGAGATGTGTCGTTTCAACCCGGACAATCTTTTAAAAAAGGAGATGTGCTCATCAAGGTGGATGACCGGCAGATGCGGCTCGATCTCAACAGCACCAAAAGTGATTTGATGACCGCGCTGGCAACCGTCTTGCCAGAGTTCAAAGTGGATTTCCCCGATGACTATCAGGTGTGGCAGGATTATTTTAATAACATCGATTTTGGCAAAGAGTTGGCGCCGCTGCCGGAGGTGAAGGATCAGAAATTAAAACTGTATCTGTCCCGTTTCAATGTTTATAAATTATTTTTTGCCGCCCGAAATCTGGAAATTCGTCTGGAAAAACATGAATTTCGCGCTCCCTTTAACGGCTCCATTGTTACCACCGAACTGCGAGTTGGTTCAACCGTGTCGCCGGGATCGCAACTGGGAGAGATCATCAATAGTGATAAACTTGAGGTCGAAGTTCCGATCCCCGCTAAAGATGTTGAGTGGATCAGCCAAAATAAAATAATTACACTGACATCAGAAGAGATAAGCGGTACATGGACAGGCCGCATCAACCGTATCGGCACGCGCATCGACGACCGCACGCAAACGGTGCCGGCGTTCATCAGCATCGACGGACCCGGCAGAAATCGCCTTTTTGAAGGCAGTTTTTTGCGCGCGGAAATTCCCGGCGAGATCATCAAAAATGCCATTGCCATTCCGCGCCGCGCCATCTATGAAGAAAAGTTTGCCTACATCATCAAAAATGGAAAATTTGACTATCGGGAGGTTGACATCACTTTTGAAGACACCGAATCCTATGTTGTCAATCAAGGCCTTGCCAACGGCGATACACTTGTTGTTGAGCTGATGCAAGGTGTGGCGCCCGGCATGCCGGCGCAAGCCAAAGAAGCGGTGCTGGGCGAAAGGAGCGATTCATGAAGCGGGTGGTCGAATTTTTTATCAAATATCCCATCTGGACCAATGTGCTGATGGTCAGCATTTTGTTGTTTGGCTTTATTGCGTTGCGAAATATCAACTATTCCACCTTTCCCGAAGTGACGCCCAACCTCATCACCATTCAGGTGGTTTATCCCGGCGCGTCGCCGGAAGAAGTAGAGGAGGGCGTTGTTCTCAAGATTGAAGAGAACCTCGATGGTCTCGACGGCATTGAACGCGTCACGTCCGTGTCGCGCGAAAATGTCGGTGTTGTCAATGTTGAAACGCTAAAGGATGCGAATATTGACAAGGTTTTAACCGAAGTCAAAAACGCTGTCGATCGTATCAATTCGTTTCCGCTGGGCGCGGAGAAACCGGTGGTGTTTGAGCAAAAGTTCCGCAGCCGCGCGCTGTCCATTGTGTTTTACGGCGAGGCGGATCTGTTCAACATGAAAACCATTGTTGAGAACGTGCGCGAAGATTTGCTGGCGACGCCGGACATTTCCCAGATCGAGATTCAGGGCGTTCCCAATCTCGAATTCTCTATCGAGGTTTCCGAGGCCGATTTGCGGCGTTACAGATTGACGTTTGACGAGATCGCGCAAAGAGTCGCGGCGGAAAACGTCAATATCTCCGGCGGTAAGATTGAGACGGCGGACGAAGAGATGCTCATCCGCTCCTACGGGCGAAATTATCGCGCCAAAGAGTTGGAAAATATTATCATCCGCGGCAATCCGGACGGCACGGTGCTCTATCTGAAAGATGTCGCTAACGTGCGGGAAAAATGGGAGGATGTACCGGACAAAACATATTATAACGGCCGCACGGCTGTCGTCATCAATATTGAAAAAACAAAACAGGAAAATGTGCTCGCTGTCGCCAAAACCGCCAAGGCGTATGTCGAGCAGTTTAATTTCGAAAATGATGTTGTGCAGGCGTACGTGATCGATGACGCGACGCAAAACCTGCGGCAGCGCATCGACCTGTTGCTCAACAACGGATTCATCGGATTGACGCTGGTCATCCTGACGCTCGGTTTTTTTCTCAATATGCGATTGTCATTCTGGGTCTCCGTCGGCATCCCCTTTTCTTTTGCCGGCACGTTTCTGGTGATGAGCCTGGTGCCGATCACCATCAATGTCATCTCTTTGTTCGGCATGATTCTGGTCATCGGTATTTTAGTGGATGATGCCATTGTTGTGGCCGAGAGTATTTTTTCGCATTACGAGCGCGGCAAACCGGCACTGCGGGCCGCCATCGACGGTACCACGCAAATGATCGGGCCGGTCACCACGTCCGTGCTCACCACCATCTTTGCCTTTTTGCCATTCTTTTTTCTGGATGGCTTTCTCGGAAAATTCATTTGGCACATTGCCGTCGTTGTTGTTGCGGCGTTGGCGTTTTCGCTTGTCGAAGCCTTTTTGATTCTGCCGGCGCATCTGGCGCATTCCAAAGGTTTGCATCCGCATGCGCAGGATTCGAAAATCCGCAAACGAATCGAAGGCTTTATCAATTTTATCACCCAAAAAATGTACGCGCCGTCGCTTAAATATGCCATGCAGCACAAATGGATCACCGTCACCATGCCGATATTTTTGGTGATGATCACCATTGGTCTGATCGGCGGTGGTTTTATCGGCTTTACTTTTTTTCCGTTCATTGATGGCGATGCCATGCCGGTGAATGTGTCGCTCGTTTCCGGTCGCCAGGAAGCGGATGTGAATAAAATACTTGAGCGCATTGAAAGCGCCGCGTGGGAGGTGAATGAAGAGTTTAAAGAGAACCGGCCCGATGGCAAGGATGTGATTCTCGGCATCAAGCGCGACATTGGCTCGAACGAGTTTGGCGATGCGGGCAGTCACGTCGGGCAGCTGACACTGCAGCTCTTGGATGGCGAAACGCGCGATCTGCAAACATTTGTCCTCGCCAATAAATTGCGCGAAAAGGTCGGGCCCGTGCCCGAGGCGCAGAACATTTCGTTCGGCCGCGTCAGTCTGTTTGGCAAGCCGATTTCCATCAGCCTGCTCGGTTCCAATTTGAGCGAGCTTAACAAAGCGCGCGATCTGCTGGTGGCTGAACTCAATGAATTTTCCACATTGCGCGATGTGACCGACTCGAACAAAGAGGGCCGGCGCGAAGTTGACATCAGACTTAAACCGCGGGCCTATGCGCTGGGATTGACGCTGCGCGATGTCGCCGGTCAGGTGCGTCAGGGATTTTTCGGCCAGGAAGTGCAGCGCATTCAGCGCGGCAAGGATGAAATCCGCGTCTGGGTTCGTTACCGAGAAGAGGATCGATCATCGCTCGGATTCCTCGACCGTATGCGCATCAGCACGCCGGATGGCTCGGAATATCCATTCGGCGAGCTGGCGGATT
>CAYSNA010000335.1:0-6263 GCA_964432185.1 uncultured Cytophagia bacterium | reverse complement strand
CGCCAACTGATCCCACGGCAGGAGGTAGCCGCTAAAACTGAGAAAAAGCGTCGTGACCAGCATGGCAATACCGAAAATCCAGTTGAGTCTGCGGCCTTTCATATAAGAGGCGGTATAAAAAACGCGCACTAGATGCAGGAACGCGGCGAGCACCAACGCGTGTCCGGCCCATCGGTGCATATTGCGAATCAGGCGGCCGCCCGGAACGACAAAAATGATATCCTTGACCGACGCATAGGCGCGTTCAATCGACGGTGTGTAGTAGAGCATGAGTATGAGACCTGTCACGAGAAGAATGGCGAATAAAAAGGCCGAGATGAGACCGAGACCGAGCGTGGTACTCGGCTTTAAACTGTGCACATGTATGCGCGGCGAATGGATGTGCAAAAAAAAGTTCTGCGTCATTCGGGTCGCAGGGGCGCGTTTTTTGTTTTCATTTTTCGGCATAAGCGTTGTGTTTGAACAAAGAAGATCGGACTCGTCTGAGCATGCACAGAATGCCATCCTTAAGGCGGCGATTGTATTTTGTCAAAAAAATGCTGATCTGTGAACGACTTTTCTACACGTACAGGTTTCATCAAGAGATTAAAAATATATCGTTTACGCTGACGTGCTGCTTTTTATCCACCACCAACTGACCATCCGCCGCAAGCGACACCTTGAACCAGACCAGCGAGCGCGGTGCCGGGCCGGAAATGACTCGACCGTTTTCATCAAAAAAAGAACCGTGACAGGGGCAATTAAAGCCATTCTCAGATTTTTCCAAGGTGCAGCCAAGATGGGTGCATAGTGATGAAACAGCGCGCACGCCACGATGATCGCGAAAAATATAGCATCCCGCCTTGTCATTCAGCGTGTAGCTGTTTATGGGCAAGTCGGCGAGTAAACCAATTTTATATATGGATTTGTCGAGCGTCAGTTTGGGGATAATAGCCCTAGCAATGCCAAGCGCCGCGAGAATTCCGGCTGTCAGTACACTGCCGAGGGCGATTTTTTTCAAAAAAAATCGTCGTTGCATGTCGGAGTGGTGATCCATGAAAAATCCTTGACTAAAAAATGGCGAAGGACCAAGCTGTGGAAAGCAATCTAAAGAAAAAGCGCTAATATCACAAGAATTTTAACCGTCCTGTTTTCACAGAAAATGGCTTGCATTTCGTGCCGTTTAAGCGTAATTTTTGCCGAGCCATTTCAGAGGAAGACCGTATGAGATTTTTCCGTGCCAGCGTTCTGCTTGTCTCTATCCTGGTTTTTGCCGCGTGCGATTCATCCGATCAGCAACAAAAGTCAACTTTGCAACATACAATTCAATCTGAATTTGTCGGACGCGAGGCGTGCCGGGAGTGCCATAAACTGCAGTATGACTTGTTTATCGGCTCGGACCACGATTTGGCAATGGATATCGCCACGGATTCGACAGTGCTGGGTGATTTTAACTCGACGTTTACGCAGGGCGGCATCACCTCTCGCTTCTTCAAAAAAGAAGGTCAATTTTTCGTTTATACCGAAGATGAGCATGGCGAAATGCGGGATTTCAAAATAACGCACACTTTTGGCATTCGGCCGTTACAGCAGTACCTCGTCGAATTCCCCGGCGGGCGTTATCAGATGCTGCCGATCTGCTGGGATTCGCGCCCGCAGGAGCAAGGTGGCCAGCGCTGGTTTCATATTTACAACGATGAACGCATCGCGCCGAGCGATGTGTTGTTCTGGACACGTATGACGCAGAATTATAATTACATGTGTTCCGAGTGTCATTCGACGCATGTGAAAAAACAGTTTGATCGTTTCACGGAGACATACAACACCACGTGGACAGAAATTGATGTCTCTTGCGAAGCCTGCCACGGGCCGGGCTCAGAACATGTGCGGTGGGCCGAAGCCGTTGAACAGGGACAAAAAGTTGAAACGCATGGATACCTCGGACTCGCCATTCGGCTGACCGATACAGACAATGCTACATGGATTTTTCGCGATCCTGAAAAAGGGACCGCCGAGCGCACCGTGCCACTGCAAAATCGCCAACTGGTGGATATGTGTGCGCGTTGTCATTCCCGGCGGTCAATCATTAACGAAGACTATACATCCGGCGAATCCCTGCTGCAAACCCATCGCCCGGCGCTGATTGATGAAAATCTCTATTTCCCGGATGGACAAATCCAGGATGAGGTGTATGTCTATGCTTCGTTTCTGCAAAGCAAAATGTATAATTCCGGCGTCACCTGCAAGGACTGCCACGAACCGCACAGCGGAAAAATCTTTATAAACGGTAATGCGCTATGTTACCGCTGCCATATGCCGTCAAAATATGGGGGGAGGGAGCACCATTTTCATGATCCGGAACAGAGCGGCGGATTGTGCGTTGATTGCCACATGCCTGAGAGAACGTACATGGTGATTGATCCGCGCCGCGACCATAGTATGCGCGTACCGCGGCCGGATTTATCGGATCGTCTCGAAACGCCGAATGCCTGCACAAAATGCCATGCGGAGAAATCCAATACCTGGGCGGCGCAGTGGACACAAAAATGGTACGGTGAACTGGAAGCCGGGGCGACGCATTATGGCGACATATTTTACGCCGGTCGACGCGGTTATGCTGAGGTTCAGGATGATCTCATTCAACTGGCCAACGACAAACAGCGCGCGCCGATGATCCGAGCGACGGCGATTCACCTCCTGCAGAGTTATCCCTCGACGAGTACGGTGGAAACGTTGAACGCTCACGTTCACGATGCCGATCCGCTCATCCGGGCGGCTGCTGCCGGTGCATTTGCAATTGTGGATGTGAATGAGCGTTTTCCCATGATCAAACATCTGCTGAACGATCCGGTTCGTCTGGTGCGGATTTCCACAGCACAGTCACTGGCCGATATGAATGTTTCTAACTTGTCCGCATCTGATAAAAAATCACTGCAAAACGCTGTTGAGGAATTCAAGGAAACCCAGTACATCAATGCCGATCACAGCACGGCGCATCTCAATCTTGGCGTTCTTGCCATGCAACAAGGTGATTTTGCGGCGGCAGAACAATCTTATAAAAAGGCCATAGAGATCGAACCGTTGATTCCGTTCAGCTACATCAATTTGGCGGATTTGTATCGCCAGGAAAATCGCGAAAAAGAGGCGGAGAATATTCTACTGAGCGCGCTCAAGGTGAATCCGGAATTGGCCGATATTCATCATGCGCTTGGTCTGGTCTACGTACGTCAACGCCGCCTGGAAGACGCGATGCTTCATCTGCAAAAGGCCGCAGCCTTGTCGCCGGAGACAGCTCGTTTCAGTTTTGTCTATGCGGTTGGCTTGAACTCTACGGGCGATACCCTACAGGCCATTCAAGTTCTGGAGACAGCGCTTGAACACCATCCGTACGATCGCGATATTTTGTTCAGTCTCGTCACCATGAACCGCGACGCCGGGCATCTCGAAACCGCGCACAAGTATGCGATCAAGCTGGTTGATAATTTCCCGGAGGATGTCAGGTACAAGCAGCTCGAACAACAATTGCGCCCAACCACGTCTGAGAATTAGAGTGGAGAATCAATGAACGTTCGTTTTCTTTTTATTCTATGTTGTGTTTCAGTGAATCTGGTTGCAAACGAGTCCCCGTATAAAAATTACTCGTCTGCCGATAATATAGTTATCGGTGTGTCGGCGCTTGCCGGCTTGACCAGTTTGTACCTCGAACATCAGATGAATCCACTGACACCGGAGCACGCTGCGCGGCTGGATCGGAACACTGTGAACCGTTTTGATCGTCCGGCCACATTTTTATTGTCGCCGCGCTCGGCACATTTTAGCGATTACGGCATGCGCGCCAGTCTTTTGCTGCCGCTTGTTTTAATGGCTGATTCTCGTGTTCGCCAGCATGCCGGGCACGTCGGTTATCTGTATGTCGAAACCATGGCGCTCACCGGTGTGGTCACCGAATTGACCAAAGTCACAACGCAGCGTTTACGCCCCTGGGCTTTTAACGAAAATGTGCCGCTCGAAAAGAAAAAAGGCAAGGAGATAAAAAAAGCTTTTTTTTCCGGGCACACGTCAGCATCGTTTGCCGGCGCGGTATTTTTTGCCAAAGTGTTTAGTGATTTTAATCCCGATTCGCGCTGGAAGCCCGTTGTCTGGAGCGGTTGTTTGGGGCTGGCCTCGGCGGTCGGCTATTGGCGCGTGCGAGCCGGGCGGCATTATCCAACGGATGTTATTGTCGGCGCACTTGTTGGCGGCGCTATTGCCTATTATGTTCCGGATCTGCATAAAGCGAAAAAATCCGCGTTGTCCATGCAAACAAACCTGGAGCGTCCGACGATGATCAGCTTTCGTTTTTCATTTTAATTTCCAGTCTTTGAAATGAGAGTACTATTTCCTAAACTAATTGCCGCAGGAAAATATAATGATAAAGGAATTTCACAATTCAGGAATCAAAAGATGCTCAGATACTATTCATTTTGTATTTTGATCCTAATTTTACTGTCATGTTCGAAAGATTCGACAAGCCCGGAGAAAAAAACGCCTGTGGACGAATGGCCGTTTGATCCGCCGTCGACCGAAGCTTTGGATGCGTTTGAGATGAACGCCAAAATTGGCCGCGGCTTTAATATGGGCAATGCGCTTGAATCGGCTGTCGAAGGCGAAGGCGGCATGTATATCCATGATGCCTATTTGAAGATTATCGCCGATGCTGGCTTTAACTCAATCCGCCTGCCGGTGTCGTGGTCATATCGTTCCATGGCCGCGCCGCCGTTTACCATCAATTATGATTTTTTCGATCGAGTGGATCATGTCGTTCAAGCGGCGCTAAAACTGGGATTGACGGTGATCCTCAACATCCATCATTTTGACGAGTTGAACGAAAATCCGGCTGCTCAGGAAGAGTGGTTTTTTAATCTTTGGAAACAGATTGCGACGCATTATAAGGATTATCCGGATGAGCTCTATTTTGAAATTTTGAATGAACCGCACGGTGATTACAATGATAACGCCGCGTTGTGGAACCGGCATGCCGAACAGGCGCTGGCGATCATTCGCAAGGATAATCCATTTCGCATGGTGGTTATTGGCGCCATCGGCTGGAATGCGTATGATAAACTGCCGACGCTGCACTTGCCGGAAGAGGACCGCGGGCTTATTGCCACATTCCACTATTATTTGCCGTTCAATTTTACCCATCAGGGCGCGAGCTGGGTCGGCGGCGACGCGAACAGTTGGCTCGGCACGACATGGCGAGGCTCGCCCGAAGAGAAAAAAGATATTACCGACGATTTTGATCTTGCTGTTGCCTGGGCGCAGCAGCACAACCGGCCGCTCTATCTCGGCGAGTTTGGCGCCTACAGTCGCGCCGACGATAACTCGCGCTACCGCTGGACCGATTTTATCGCCCGCTCGGCAGAGAAACGCGGCATTCCCTGGACCTACTGGGAATTTGGCGCCGGTTTTGGCGCATATGATCGCGACAAAAATGAATGGCGCCCGCTGCTGCTGAAAGCGCTTATGCCGGACTAGCTGTGGACGTGATGCGAATTTATATTGAATTATGCATTAAATCACATGTTATGAAAAATTAGTATGGTGGATACTCAAAATGAACAAGAAGAAAAAAGGTAAAGCTTACAAGAAAAAAAAGTCGACCATGCAAAGTCTGCTTAAACCAACAGCAATTCAGGTCTATCAACAATTATGTGATTTTCCGATTATACAGTGTCTCATTATGGAAGAGTGGCAGTCTTCCGGATTGACACATATTGTCATCGCGAGGAAGCAACCGGATGGACGCCTGGCATTTGCAGATTTTCTTGTTGATGTGTTGTGCCTGGGTGTGAAAAATTGTTTCATACACATCAAACAGACCGAATCAGATTATAAAACAAACTTTTTGGATCGTTCTGTTGAAATCGGAAATTTAGTCGATTGTCCTGTGGATTTGGCGCATGCCCTTATTTATGGGGCTGTCGAGTTTGCGGCATCCTTAGGTTTTGCACCCCATCCTGATTATGAACGCGCTCGTTTGATTCTTGAACCACAAGAAAAATTCGAAACATTGCCGACCGTCACCTTTGGTGAAAATGGCAAGCCGTGCTATGTTAGCGGACCGTATGATGATGTGGATTTTGTGCTTGAAACGTTACGTCAAAATGTCGGTGAGGGAAATTTCCATTTCGTTACTAGAGGACCTGATTTATAGAAAAAAGAAGACCGAGCTTCATTTTTTAAGTAGATGAAAAAACATGGCGTCCGTTCACGCTTCATCCTGTTAAAATTGTTTTGTTCGT
>CAYSNA010000334.1:0-6266 GCA_964432185.1 uncultured Cytophagia bacterium | reverse complement strand
GTCCGCGGCGTTGGGCAGACCACGGCGAAACTCGTTCGGGAAATAATAGAGACCGGAACGTCAAAATATTATGAATGGCTCTTGATGGGAAAACGGCCTCTGCAGTAAATTAATATTAGCAGATTCGTGCTTGACTTGTAAGAAAAAATTATTATACTGATACTGTGATGACTTTTTTGACGGAAAGACGTCATCTGTTTTTTATAATGCTTTCCGTAAAATAATCAGTATGTTGTAAATTAGATAGTCAGTTAAAAAAATGTTGCATATAACTATCTCATTTGATATTTTACGCGGCATTTTTTGAAAATTTGAACAAATTGAATAGAGGAAAAAATGAGCAAAGATCCATTCATCGATGATGACGACTATACCGATGATGAGTATGGCATGGATGAAGAAGAAGATGCCGATGAATTTGGCATCTTTGAAGAAGAAGAACCGGATACCCTTGACGACGTAGATGTCGAGGTTGATGACGAAGACGAGTGGGACGAGGAAGATGAGGTGGAAGACGAGGATGTTGTTGAGGATGATGAAACATGGGAAGAAGAGTACTGGAGCGATACTGAAGAGGAAGTCGCCGAGGAGGAGGAGGAGGAGGACGAAGAGGAAGAAGAATGGGACGAGTTGGAAGATGATGATTTTCTCGATGGCGCGCCTTCATGGGAAGGTGACGACGAGTGGGATTAATATCGTCTGTTGAGCTTGTTGGATAATAGCACAACCACTCGCTACTACCCGCCATATCCAAGAATTGGCGTTGGTGTACTCGTCCGTCATAAAGATAGAATATTGTTGATAAAGCGGGGGCAAGAACCTGCAAAAGGTGAATGGAGCATGCCCGGCGGCCTGGTCGAACTGGGCGAAACTCTTGAAGAAGCGATTCACCGCGAAATATGCGAAGAGTGCTCTATTCGCATCCGCCTCCATGAGCAACTCGATTCATTCGAGTTTATTCAAAAAGATGATCATAATCTCATAAAATATCATTATATTGTCCTCGATTATTGGGCGACCTATGCAGGCGGTGACTTGAAGGCTGCCAGTGATGTCGACGATGCCCAATGGTTTACGAGTGATCAGATCGAGTCGCTCGCCTGTAGCGAAAAAATAAAAGAACTGGCCTGCCAGGTCTTGCAAAAGAGTGAAAAGTAGATGTTCAACATCTATTCAATTTTTTAAAGGATGTGCGCTTGTGCATTCGGAGGAAGTTTTAATGAATTTTTTTCTTGAAGAAGTCGATGGTATAAAAATTATTCGGTTGAAAGAAGAACGATTGGATACCGCCATTGCGCCGGATTTGAAAGCGCAATTACTCGTGCTCATCAATGAAGATAAAAAAGTGCTGTTGAACCTTGAGGATGTGGATTATGCCGACAGTTCCGGCCTCGGCGCCATTCTGCTGGGTTTTCGGCAGGCGCGCGATGTTGGGGCGGAATTTGCCATTTGCGGTGTGCAAAAGCGCGTCGAAACGATGATCAGCATTGCGCAGCTCACCAACGTGATCACCATTTACAAAGATCAGTTTGAAGCCTTGGACCAGATGAAATAGATCATACAGTCTTGAAAATAAAAAGGCGTCCTGAAAATTTCAGGACGCCTTTTTTTGTGGAAATTTGAAGCGGCGCTACATCGTGTCAGATGTTTCGAGAAAACTCTATGAACACCCGCTCGTGTCACCACAGTTGAGACATTTGTAGCAGGCGCCGTTGCGCACCATAATCGAACCGCAGGATGGGCAGGGAGGCGCATCCTCGTGGCCTTCAAATGTCGTTCGGGTGACTTTGGGATCTTCTAACTGTTTTGCGATATTTTGTTTTTCAACATTCGTCATTTCAGTCGTTTTCGTCTCGCCTTGTTGTTCCGATGGTTGTTCCGTCAAATAACGCATTTCCAACCAGCGGAAAATATAATCGGCAATGGATTTGGCCATGCGAATTTTCGGATTGTTCGTGTAACCGTAGGGCTCAAATCGGGTATGAGCAAATTTTCGAACATAGGTGTCAAGCGGCACGCCGGATTGCAGGCCGATGGAAATGGAGGTGGCGAAACAATCCATGAGACCGGATACCACTGAACCTTCTTTGGACATGGTGATGAAAATTTCGCCGGGGGTATGGTCCTCATATTCACCAACGGTAAAATAACCCTTGTGGCCGCCAATCTCGAACTTGTGCGTTACGGCCGTACGTTCATCCGGCAGACGGCGTCGTATGCCGCGCGAACCCTGCGGTTTGGTGTTGACGCCAAAAACGGCTTCGAGATCAACATCCCTGTTATCATCCTTGCTTTCGCCAGTCGAGAGCGGTTGCGTGCGTTTTGAACCATCGCGGTAAATGGCAATGGATTTCAAACCGAGGTTCCACGCCTGCATATACGTGTCGGCGATGTCATCGGGCGTCGCGTCTTTCGGCATATTGACCGTTTTCGAAATGGCGCCGGACAAGAAAGGTTGCGTGGCGCCCATCATACGGACGTGGCCCATGTGATGAATGAAACGCTTGCCGTTTTGCGGCTTGAAGGCGCAATCAAAAACGGCGAGGTCTTTTTCGTTGATATGCGGTGCGCCTTCAATGGTGTCAAATTGATCGATATATTGCAGGATTTCTTTGCGTTGTTCCTTGCTGTAACCGAGGCGTTCCAAAGCCGGCTCGATGGTGTTATTGACTAATTTGATGAATCCGCCGCCGACCATCTTTTTGAATTTAACCAGCGCCAAATCCGGTTCGATACCGGTGGTGTCGCAGTCCATCATAAAACCGATGGTCCCTGTCGGCGCCAACACGGTGACCTGCGAATTGCGGTAGCCGTAGCGTTCACCCAATTCAATAGCGTCGTTCCACACTTCCTGCGCCACTTTTAAGAGGTCCGCGGGCACGTATGCGTTTTCAATAAAATCCAATGCACTTTGATGGTTTCTCATGACGCGGAGCATGGGATCGCGATTTTTCTCAAACTCGTCAAAAGCGCCAACAGCGCTGGCGAGTATTGTGGAGGACAGATAGGCTTGTCCAGTCAGCAATGCCGTCAATGTGGCGGCCATGGCGCGACCCTGCGCGCTGTCATAGGGAAGACCGTAATACATCAGCAGAGCGCCGAGGTTGGCATAGCCGAGTCCAAGCGGGCGGAACAAATGGCTGTTCACCGTTATCTTGTCCGTTGGATAACTCGAGTTCCCGACGATTATTTCCTGCGACACAATAAGAATGTGAATGGCGCGACGATACGCTTCAATATCAAATGATCCATCCTTTTTGAGAAATTTCAGCAAGTTCAGAGATGCGAGGTTGCAGGCCGAATCATCGACAAACATATATTCGCTGCACGGATTTGACGCGTTAATCGGCGCCGAATTCGGGCAGGTGTGCCAATCATTTATGGTCGTGTGGAATTGAATGCCCGGATCGCCACACACATGCGCGGCATCGCAGATCATTTTCATCAAATCACGGGCGCGGTAGCGGTCAACGACTTCATCCGTCGTTACAGCTCGCGTGCACCATTCACGGTCTTCACGCACTGAAATCATGAATTCATCCGGCACGCGGATGCTGTTGTTGGAGTTTTGGAAAAAGACCGAAGAGTACGCTTCGCCGCCGAAGGAGCCGTCATAACCGGCATCGATGAGCGCCCAGGCTTTTTTCTCTTCCGTGACTTTGCAGTTGATAAAATCGACAATGTCCGGATGCTCGGCGTCCAGAATCACCATCTTGGCCGCGCGTCTTGTTTTGCCGCCAGATTTGATCACACCGGCAAAAGCATCGTAACCGCGCATGAACGAAACCGGTCCGGACGCCAAACCGCCGGTGGATAAAAGTTCTTTTGATGATCGCAGCGGGGAAAGATTTGTACCGGTGCCCGATCCCCACTTGAACAGCAGACCTTCGGTTTTAGCCAGGTTGAGGATCGATTCCATCTCATCCTTCACGGAATTGATAAAGCAGGCCGAACATTGCGGTTTCTCTTCCACACCCATGTTAAACCACACCGGACTGTTAAAGGCGGCTTTTTGGTTTACCAGAAGATGGGTTAATTCGGCTTCAAAAGCGTCGGCATCCTCTTGACCGGCGAAATAGTTATCCTTGAGTCCCCACTTTTTCAGCGTTTTGGCAACACGATCAACAAGCTGTTTTACGCTGGTCTCGTGACCGCCATGATTCTTGTATGTGTGAAAATATTTGGAAGCCACAATGTTGATGGCGTTTTGCGACCAACCTTTGGGGACCTCGACATTTTCACGCTCAAACAGCACGTCACCCTTGTCATTGGTAATTGATGCGGTGCGGAATTCCCATTCGATGGCATCGTACGGATGTACATCAGGCGTCGTAAAAAAACGCGGAATCTGCAGCTTGGTGCTTTCAGGTGATTGCTCGGTAGTCTCCTCTTTATCCGGTTCCGGCCTCGGTTGAAGCTCATCCAAATCCAGTTGAAATTCAGGCTCTTTTCCCATATGTGACCCCATGAGTAAAGTTATATGTTAACCGATTATTATTTACGTAACATCTTGGAAGCTGCCAGGCTTGAAGATGATTAAAGCCAAAAGAAGCGGCTTGCGCCGTCCGTTACCCATCCATTACACCCAGGTCAATATAGAAATTAACTTTACTTTTGTCAAGAGAAAACTATATTTAGTGGTGCATTTCATAAGGACGTCTATCTGTTGTGGTGTTTTGGCTTTGTAAAGATATGTAATGGCAATTCAACAGGAATTATTCCCGCGGGATTTAAAATAGTTCGGTGGATTGAAAATAATATAAAAACAGGGTGTTGAAAAATGTAGATTTTTTGTTTGGACGAGCTGTTTTAATCCCCCTGGGTCACATTTTTAGGTTTGTAAAATCGAAACGTTTTTGCAGAAAAATTAATCCAATTCATGCAAAATCAAATACCAAGGCCATCGGCTTACCAGGATAGAATGGCGAGCCAACCGCCATCGGATGGGGCGGTTAACGGCAAACTATTATCCACATTTACTTTGGCTGTGCTGCCCCAATCCCCGGTTGTGACGGAAATCCAGGTGAGAGTGGCATTGCTCTTTTTATCTGGCAGGATGACATCCACAGCGCCGCCGTTTGTAAAGTAAACCATAAGAGACGTTTCGGCCACGGCCAGATAGGCTTCGTTCTCATCGCGGTTGGTGAGGCGATGATTGGCCGGTGAGAGCTCCCAGGCTTTGATCAGCGTCTCCATTTTGCGAATAGCTTTTATACTGGCTTGCGCTTTGGCATTTAGACCACAGCCGCTTGGCGGACGATGATGCCGAACCGCCGCGCTGCCGCCGAGCACGTGCCGCAGCATGCGTTCAATACCATCATTATTGGTGCCGGAGCCCCAGCTGCTTTCGTTGCCGCCGTAGATTTTAGTGTTATTTAATGGCCGAGGATGCTCCTGACCGCGTTCATGCAGCCAGCGTAAACGATCCCAATGCGTCTGGCCAAAATTTCGGCTGTTGACCTGCGAAATATCAATAAAGTCGTATATATCCGGAGTATTGTAAACCAGCTCAATATTTTCAGATTCTTCACCGCGCCAAAAATCATCAAACATGTCAGTCGCATACACATCGACACCTCGTTCGGCGGCTTTTTCTCGAATATGGTGAATCCAATACTGGCCCCATTTCTCCGATGTTGACGTTTCATTATTCATACAATAAAGCACGTTGGGAAACTCGAGCGAATAGGAGAGCAGCTTGTCGACATATTTTTCCTGATAAAGGCGAAAGGTATCATACTTTGGATTGTAATCGTCCATCCCGGGAATCGAGTGAAAAAACGGCTGCACATCACTTGACGGATGTTTGGGATACTCTTCAGCAAAACCGCTTTGTTCAAATGTATAGTTTATATTATTTGCCGGATTCCACGGGCACGGCAACCAATTTTCGCGCGAATAATCAAAACGATCCCACACTTCAATTTGCACGATGATGTCTCGCTCATGGGTCCAGGTGAGCAGGTTTTCGAAACGGGTCCAATAGTCATCATTCCAGGTATTCAAATCGTATTGACCATGTTCCAGTTGTTTGAAACGATAGACTTCCCAACCTTTATCAAGGCGCGAGCTCATGGTGTTGCGAATATAGTTACCGCCAATAGCGGCCAGTGAATCGAGATGGGCCTGCAAATCCGGCAATTGAAAAAGATTATCATCCTTGGAGGCGCCGACGAGCAAAACCGGTTCGCCTTTGTATTGCCAGTATTTGGGATTATCCGGCCATGGTTTGAAACCAGCACAATATTTGCCATTTCACCCGTTAA
>CAYSNA010000333.1:0-6276 GCA_964432185.1 uncultured Cytophagia bacterium | reverse complement strand
GGATTTGTAGGTCGGGCCGGAATAGACAATATCTTGTCCATGCACTTGCGCCAGAGCGATGAGCGCCAGCCGTTTACCGACATCCTGCTTGTTTCTCGGATGGATATCATCCGCCTCGCCAATGTCAATGATCACCGCCTGACCCGTATTGGGCAGGGAGAGCGTTTTACTTTGCGCCTCGCGTAGTTCGGCCCAGTCGCTTTCAACCGGCATGTCGCGAACCTGGCGAAAGTTGGCGAGCTGGACAAAGTAAAAGGGAAAATCACCCTGGCCCCAGTTGGTGCGCCAGGATTGAATCACGGTTGGAAATAACTCACGATATTGATAGGCGCGTCCCGCATTACTTTCACCCTGGTACCAAATGGCGCCGCGTATGGCATAGGGCATCAGCGGCTCAAGCATGGCGTTGTACAGCACCGTCGGGCGGTTTGGACTGTCCGGGCTTTGCGGGCGCGGCGGCACATCGCTCAAGCTGGCGCCAATTTTATATTTCCACTCACCCGACAAATCGATCCGAGTGCCCGTTTCATTTTTCAGCCACATTTGTGAGGCATCACCCCAGATGCCGCCGCCACCGCCGGTATCGAGGATTTGCACGGCAATGACATTTTTGCCGGCTTTGAGCAGACTATCCGGCACCGCATATTCGCGCGGCGTATTATAAACATCGGTTGCGCCAATCTTTAGACCGTTGATAAACGTGACGTCCTGGTCATCAATCGGGCCCAGGCTGAGGGTAAATTGACCGGAAAAGCTCGAGTTCAGTTCAAAGGATTTGCGAAACCAGACAATGCCGTCAAAACCGGGCAGCCCTGCGCCTTCCCATAACACCGGCAGTTCCATACTGTCCCACGATGTTTCATCCACGTCGTCATGTTCCCAGGCCGGGCCGCCCTTTTGTGCTTCAGCAATTTTGGCATCGACGGCCTGCTGCCATACTGCCACTTTGCGTTCATACTCTGCTAGTAATTCTTCTTCCGTGGTGGCTGTCGTTTTCAGCGAGTCCATCACCTTCATAAAGTCCGCCATGTCTCGTAAAAACTCGCCGGCTGTCCATGCCTCGGCCACAGTGCCGCCCCAGGATGTGTGTATGAGACCAATGGGAATATCAAGCTGCTGATGCAGATGCCGTCCGAAAAAATAACCGACCGCCGAGAATCCCGGCACGGTGTGCGGTGCACATTCGCTCCAGCTGGAAGCATCCACATCTTCCTGATGATTCAAGCTGGTTTTTTTATTGACCTGAAAAAGACGGATGTTCGGATAATCCGCCGCGGCAATCTCCTCCTGCGCATCATTTGCATTGGACACGGGCCACTCCATGTTGGATTGACCGGAACACACCCAAACCTCGCCGACGAGAACGTTCGACAAAAAAAGGGAATCTTGTCCGACAATTTTTAGAGTGAATGGCCCGCCCGCTGGAATGGGCTCAAGCGTGACACGCCAATCACCGTTTTCATCCGCCAGAGCGGCGATTTTTTGATCATTCAATAATACCGTGACTTTGCCTTTTGGCGTGGCTGTGCCCCACACCGGCAGCTTTATGTCGCGTTGCAGCACCATGTTGTCCGTGAACAACGCCGCCGGTTTCACCTCGGCCGCCGGTTCGGCAAAATATGAACATTGGATAAAAAGGCTTAAAAGAATCGGGATAAAAATATAAAGACGTTTCATGTCACGCTCCCTGCAGGTGGTTTTTCTTGAGGCAACTTGGGCAAGCGTGCAAAGATAGAAATATTGCTGATTTTACAAAAGGCTTTTTTCTTCTTGATGAAAAAAGTTAACGCTTTTGCGCTCGGCAGACATTTTCTGCCATCTGGCCAGGAAAGAATGCGTCAGCGGCCTAATGAAAATCCTTGTGAAATACTAAAAGAATGCCGTTATTGGCACACTCAAAATCTGGAGTCATATGCACAAAGGATATGTTTACGGTTTTCTCGCCTACTTTTTGTGGGGCATTTTGCCAATTTATTGGAAGTTCTTACAGCATGTTAATCCTTTGGAAACGCTGCTGCATCGGATTCTCTGGTCATTTGTTTTTGTGGTGGTCACCCTGACGCTGCGTAAAAAATGGCGCATACTCGCCACCCTGTGGCGCCGGCCTAAAACTATTTTGATTTTTCTCCTCACCGCGGCGCTCATCACCGTCAACTGGTTTACCTATTTATGGGCCGTGTCGCACGATTTTATTGTCGAGGCCAGTCTGGGCTATTTTATCAATCCGCTGATAAATGTGGCGCTGGGCGTTTTCTTTCTCAAGGAGCGTTTGCGCCTGGGGCAACTTTTTGCCATTCTGATCGCCATTGTCGGCGTTGCCTATTTGACTCTGACCTACGGCTCGTTTCCGTGGATTGCCATCATCCTCGCCTTCTGCTTTGGATTTTACGGATTGCTGCGTAAAACCGCGCCGCTGGAATCTTTGGAAGGCCTCTTTGTCGAAACCTCCATATTGCTGGTTCCATGCCTTTTGGGCATTTTTTATTTGATTCGCACGGATCAATCGGCGTTTGTCGATTTCGGCCATTATACCCCGTATGTGCTGATGTTCGGCGGCGTCATAACCGCTGTGCCGTTGCTGCTGTTTTCGGCCTCGGCGCGGCGCATTACGCTTATTGCGCTGGGTTTGCTGCAATATATCGCGCCGACTTTGCAATTTCTCATCGGCGTCTTTATCTATGGCGAGCCGTTTAACCGCGCGCGCTTTTTTGGCTTTTGCGTTATCTGGATTGCACTCATTGTCTACACCGCCGAAGGTCTGCTGCGAGCCCGCCACCTTGCCGCACGCGCTGCTTAGCCGATTGTTATCAAATTGACCTTCGTTCTCTCCCTTAATCACAAAAAGTGAAATATTTCTTCAACACTGGAATGATTGTTCCGCGAACAAGTGTTACATAATCCTGCTAAAAAGTAGACATAATATAGACGTTTAGACGGAGTGCGGTATGAGGTTATTTGAAAATAAATCGATGCAAACAGCTTTTGAATATGCCAAAGCACAAACTGCTTATTATTCGAAAAGTTTTTACTGGTCTTCTCAAGTCTTGCCCACATCAAAAAGATGGGATACGTTTGCGCTGTACAGTTTTTGTCGATATGTGGATAATATCATCGACAATCCGCGCGGCCGGGCGCATGCCGAATTATTTGAAGAGGTGGCGGCTGTAACGCGAGAATTGACCATCGCCTACCGACGCGGCGAATCCGAGCATCCCATTATCAAGTCATTCATCCAGGTCGCATTGCGTCGGGACATACCGCTCGAATACCCGCTGCATTTGCTCGATGGGGTGAAAATGGATGTGCTGAAAAATCGCTACAACACGTTTGCCGATTTGTATGAATTCATCTACCGCGTCGCCGGCTCCATCGGTTTGATGATGACGCACGTACTCGGCTACCAGGACAAACAGGCGCTCGTCCATGCCGAAAAGCTGGGCATCGCCATGCAGTTGACGAACATTTTGCGTGATGTGAAAGAAGACAAGAACATGAACCGCATCTACCTGCCGCTGCAGGAGCTGCGCCAATTCGGCGTCAGCGAGGATGATGTGATGAATGAACGTTTTACCGACGATATGTTCAGGTTCATGAAATTTCAAGTTGAACGGACGAATCGATATTTTGAAGAGGCGAAACCGGGAATTGCCCTGCTGGATCGTGATGCCCGTTTTGCCATCACATCCGCGGCGCGTATTTACCGTGGCTTTTTGCGACAACTGGAAAAGAACGGCTACAATCCATTTGTTGAGAACGCCTATATCTCTCAACAAAAAGAAATTGCCATCGTCTTTAACGAGGTGTTCAAAACCCGCGTTGTTCAACCCACCGTTGCCATGCTGAGCTCCCTGGTCGGGTAAGACAATTATCGAAAGATAAAAATTATTTAAGGGCTCTTGAAACGATCCAGGGCCCTTTTTTTTTCACCTTTTGTTTTAATATAGGCATTACAATTGTTTACTTGAGAAAACAGTTTGTTTTCCGTTCATTACTTTTTATGAATCCTGAATTGGGACGATTTTCTTTGGGAACATTCAAACAACGGTTTTGATTGAACCCGGAAGCAGAAGTATTGCAAAAAGGCCGAATCTTCAGGATGTTCTTTTGCAAAAAATGAATACACACGTCAAGGAGGTGCATGAATGACGTTGAAAGAAAAAGTATTATCGCCGTTCATAAAAACCTGTCCAAAGACAGGACGATTTCGAGGTTTTCGATTTGACAAAACACTGTCAAAAGTATTTTTCCCGCTCGTTGGTTTGGCTGCTCTCATTTGGTTTGTTTTTCGTGTTTTACCAAAACCCAGCCGCGCATCATACCCCTGTATAAAAATTGCCGCCCCCGTCGCATCCGGTTTTCTCGTCTGGATGGTTGGATTAACGGCCTCGGCCTTTGCGTTTCACAAAGCTCGTCGGTTTATGCGGCAGTCCCGATACTGGATTGCCGGTGTTATGGTGCTTGTTGCTCTTCTGGGAACGGGATTTATGTCATTGGGACCGACGCAAGATGTGGTCGCCAGTTATCCCATGGAAGAGGATCCGCTTGGGCCGAATAATCCGATTGGTGAAGCCAAAGGTATTTTCCCCGGCCGCGTCGTCTGGGCGTTTAATCCCGATGCGACGAACGAAAAATGTACCAACAGTTACAACAGCAAAACAGGATGGTTCCTGCCAGAAAATAATGACCAAGATATTATTGATAAAATGTTTTCCGATGTGATTCAATCCTTAACCGGCGAAACCAGCGATAAAGCCGCCTGGGATGCCATTTTCAAATACAATAACAACATGCGCGGCAAGGGTGAGATAGCTTATCAAGAAGGCGAGGTTGTTTACATCAAAGTGAACGCAACGAGCACCTACGGCATGAATGCAGATTTTACCCCGGGCAGAAGCGTGTACGGCATTGCCGAGACCAATCCGCATGTCGTTCTCTCGGTTCTGCGTCAGCTTGTCAATGTAGTTGGTGTCGCGCAGGAAGATATTTATATTGGTGATCCGCTCAAAAACGTTTACAAACATTGTTACGATTTGTGGACTGCAGAATTTCCGAATATTTTTGTTTTGGATGTCAGTTCGAGTCGTTCCGGCCGTACAAAAGTCCAGCCAATGGACAAGGCGATTATGAAGTACTCGGACAAAGGCGAACAATTATTCGAAGGTTCCTGGAACGATCCGTGGGAAGGCGATCCAACCGTTGAAGATGTTTATTGTAAAACCGCAGACTTTTGTGATTATCTGATCAATATTCCGACGATGAAAGCGCACCGCCGCGCCGGTGTGACCATGTTCGCGAAAAACCATTTTGGTTCACACACGCGCGACAATGCCGTGCATCTGCACAACGGCCTGGTCGATCCATGCCAGGATGGCATTTATACCCGATTTGATCGCAACATCTATCGCGTTCAAGTTGATTTGATGGGACACGATATCCATTACAAAAAAGGGCTGTTCTATTTGATGGACGCCTTGTATTCGGGCTCCGAGGCTACTGATCCGCCGCGTAAATTTCTCATGGCGCCGTTTAATAATGACTGGACGTCGTCACTCTTTTTGTCGCTTGATCCGGTTGCCATCGAATCCGTCGGTTTTGATTTTCTGCGAACCGAATATCATAAAGATAGTAAATATCCCTATCCGGTGATGCCGGCCGTTGATGATTATCTGCATCAGGCGGCGGACAAGTCCGAATGGCCGCAAGGCATTACGTACGATCCGGAAGGTGACGGCACGCCCATTCCGAGCCTCGGCGTACACGAGCACTGGAATAATGCGACGGAGATGAAGTACACCCGCAACCTCGGCACGGGCGATGGTATTGAACTGGTGAAAATCAGCTCGCTCTCCAACGTAGCGGCTGAACATGAGACGATCGTCGACCAATTTGTTTTGCATCAAAATTATCCGAATCCGTTCAATCCGTCCACAACTATTCGCTACGAACTGGCGTCGGCTGGACTCGTCAATCTGTATATTTATAACATGAACGGCCAAAAAGTACGCGCGCTGGTTCAGGAGGCTCGCCCCACGGGTGAACATGCCGCGGTGTGGGACGGATTATTTGACAATGGCGTGGCCGCGCCGTCCGGAATGTATATCTATCAGATTCGCGTTGACAACAGCGGTGATCCGTTCACCCAAACTCGCCGTATGCTGTTGATGAAATAACTAAAATTGACAACGTTCAGCGCGCTTTGTTTCGGCGTGCTGAACGTTATAATAGTGGGAGAAAACGCCTTTATGAAAAAATTGGTTACCATTTACGTGCTTCTGC
>CAYSNA010000332.1:0-6277 GCA_964432185.1 uncultured Cytophagia bacterium | reverse complement strand
TTATGAAAATCTCAGATTTAGCATAGTTTTACCCGTTATTCAAAAAGTGTCCGGTCATGAAAAAAAGAAAAAGGAAAACATGTTATGAAAAAGATGATTTTACTCGTCGTGCTGCTGACGCTGATTTTTACCATGCACTGCGAACGCCAAAACACGGATGCTTATCTGTTCTCCTATTTTATCGGCAATGGCGAGGATGGTCTGCATCTGGCGTACAGTCATGACGGCCTCTCCTGGACGGCCCTAAACGACGGTCAGTCCTTTCTCACCCCGCAAGCCGGAAACGACAAGTTGATGCGCGATCCGTGTATTATTTCCGGGCCCGACGGCGTCTTTCATATGGTGTGGACGGTCAGTTGGTGGGAAAAAGGCATTGGCTACGCCTCCTCACAGGATCTGATTACCTGGTCCGAGCAAAAGTATATCCCGGTGATGGAGCACGAGCCGGAGGCGAAAAACTGCTGGGCGCCGGAGATTTTTTATGATGATGTGAACGAGCAGTATCTCATCTTTTGGGCGACGACCATCCCCGGCCGTTTCCCGGAAACCGACTGGCAGAGCAACGAGGGTGTCTTTGGTCAGGGCAATAACCATCGAATGTATTATGTGACGACAAAAGATTTTGAGGAATTCTCCGAAACAATGCTTTTTTATGATCACGGTTTCAATGTCATTGACGCGACGATTTTGCAAGCCGGCGACGAGTACGTGATGTTTTTAAAGGATGAAACGAACAAGCCGTTTGTGCCGCAAAAAAATATCAAAATGGCTAAAAGTGATCGTGCGGTCGGGCCTTATAGCGAACCGTCCGAACCGATTACCGGCGACTATTGGGCTGAGGGGCCGACGATTTTCAAAATTGGCGAGAATTGGTTTTTGTATTTTGATAAATATCGACTGCGCACCTACGGCCTGCTCGTGTCGCCCGATTTGCAGAACTGGACGGATCGCTCGGATGAGCTTGTGCTCCCGGACGGCCTTCGGCATGGCACGGTCTTCAAGGTATCAAAAAACGTGTTGAAAAAATTATTGGCGGTTTGATATGAAAAAAGCGTTCCAAAAGGCCAACATTACCATTCTGATTTTAATTTTTTTACCTACGTTTTTTATAGCAGCACAATCGGAATATGCCATTCTCACCGACGATGTTTTGCACACCATTGATCATAAAGTGTACGGGCATTTTCTCGAGCATATCTACAATTCGGTGAATAATGGGTTGTGGGGCGATTTGATATGGAACCGCAGTCTGGAGCGTTTCGCCGGCAGCAGCGGCAGTTGGCATATTGAAGGGGATGAGGTCGTGCAGACGGCGTTGAGTGAGAACGTTCGGCTGATGTTTGGCGATACGTCATGGGACAATTACGAGTTCACGCTGCAAGCGCGAAAGGATGAAGGAGCCGAAGGTTTTCTGATTCTGTTTCGTGCAAATGGCGAAAATTTCTATTGGTGCAATATTGGCGGCTGGAGCAATTCACAACACGCCATTGAAAAGGGCGTGACTGGAACCCGCTGGGGTGTGTTTGGTAATCCTGTTTCCGGCTCGATTAATACGGGACAATGGTACGATATCAAAGTCCGTTGTGAGGAGAATCATTTTCAGGTTTGGCTGAACACATCGAAAATATTCGATTTTACCGATAACTCGGCGCATAAGACCGGTCAGGTGGGAATCGGAACCTGGGCGACAAAATCACGTTACCGCAACTTGAAGGTCACCGTCATTCCCTCCGGTGAGCTCTTATTTGAAGGATTGCCGAAAATCCAGGACGAAGAAGCGACACTGTTTAACTGGACGACCGTCGGAACCGGCACGATGTACCGCAGCGATGACGCGCTCAATAGCAATTCCAGCGTAAAAATTGTCAATACAGCGTCATCGGAAACGGGATTAGAGCAGCGATCCATTTATCTCAAACCGCAGTCATATCATGGTTCATTTTGGGCGAAAGGATCAACGCCGTCGGAATTGAAAATTCAATTGCGTTCCGGAGCAACTGTTTTATCGGAGCAGAGTTTTGATCCGCCGACCGGCGTCTGGCAGGAATTCGAGTTTAATCTGAGTTCCGCCGTTGAAACGACAAACGGCACGTTGCGAATTTCGTTTAATGATACCGGCACCGTTTACCTCGATCAAATCAGCATGATGGGACAGGACGCGATAAATAACGACGGCTTTCGTCCGGATCTGTTCAACGCAATAAAAGATTTGCGTCCGCCGGTTATACGCTGGCCGGGCGGTTATTTTGCCGAATACTATCGCTGGAAGGACGGTATCGGCCCGCAACACCAGCGCGGCATTTATCCGCTGGAAGCGTGGAATGATCAGGATGTCAATTCCTTCGGCACCGACGAGTTCATGACCTTGTGCCGCCGTTTGAACGCCGAACCGATTGTCGTTATTAATATCGGCCACCGATTGTCACCCGTTCCGCAAGCCGAGTACATTGAAGAAGCGCAGCATTGGGTGGAATACTGCAATGGTCCGGCCACCTCGGAGTGGGGCGCGGTTCGTGCGGCCAACGGGCTTGCGGAACCGTATAATGTCAAGTACTGGGAAATCAGCAATGAAATTTGGTTGACACGCGACGCCAATACCTACGTACAATTTCTCAAAGCCTTTATCCCCGCGCTCAAACAAGTTGATCCTTCCATCAAAATTATCGCCTGCGGCAGCGGCAGTTTTGACCAGGCCTGGAATCGCGTCATTTTGCAAAACTGCGCCGATTTGATTGATTATATCAGCACACATCATTATGAAGATATTGCCAACTATAAAACCGGCGTTCGCAATTATGATAATTTTTTGAAAACCCTGACCAATGAGATTCAATCCTCATCAAATCCAAATATCAAAATTTACATGTCCGAATGGAATGTATGGGATGGACTCGATTGGCGCACCGGTTTATATGCCGGTGGCATGTTAAATATCTTTGAAAAGAATGGAGAGACGTTTCAAATCGGTGGTCCGGCGCTTTTCCTTCGCCACTCCAGCGCGACTGGTTGGAATAATGCGTTTATCAATTTTAATAATTCGAGTTGGTTTCCGGCGACCAATTATGTGGTGATGAAATTCTGGTTCGATCATTTTGCGCCACAATATGTTCGAAACCTGGGACAGAATGCCGATCTCAATGTCGTGTCAACGATGTCCGAGGATTCACAGACACTTTACATCAAAGTGATCAATACCGCTGTTTCAGCAATTCCGATTCGATTTGAAGTGCGAGGAGAGTTTCAACCAAAAAGCGTTCGAGTCGATCAAATCGCGCCGCCGAGCCTTTCGGCGCAAAATAGCATGGCGAATCCCAACGCGATTAAAATCGAACGCGGCGACGCGCAGATTGACGGTCAATTTGTCACCATGACCATTCCAGCTTTGGGCGCTGTGATTGTGACTGTAAGTCAGGATCCAAATAGTAAAGTGGGATTGAATGAAACAGACGCCATTCATGATTATCGACTTTACACCAATTATCCCAATCCGTTTAATCCCAATACCATGCTGCGGTATGATGTTCCTCGCCCAGGTCGCGTGACGCTTCGGATTGTCGATGTCTTGGGCCGGCAGGTCAAAGTGTTAGTGGACGACGCGAAAACCTGCGGCAGCTATGTTGCCGAATGGGACGGCACGAACGAGAATGGCGAGAGAGTTAGCAGCGGCGTCTACGTCTGCGAGTTGAACACAGCTTCCGAATCGTTTAGCCAAAAGATGAGTCTGGTGCGATAGATGGCGTTTGATCGCAGAACAAAAACGGAGGTGCATGCATGACATCAAAGCGTTCAAAACTGATTCATTTTACGGGTATAATCGTGCTTTTAAAACTCGGCACGCCGTCACTGTGGGCGCTGGATTATGCCATTGGCGCTGATCTTTCTTTTCTCAAACAGGCTGAAGAGTCCGGCGTGTCGTTTAAAGATGGCGATTCTGCAAAATCCGGATTGCAGATTTTCAAGGATCACAGCTACAACTGGATTCGGCTGCGGTTGTTTCACACGCCGACGCGCCTGCCGAACAATCTGGAGTACACCATCGCGCTGGCTCAGGATGCGAAAAAACTCGGTTTCAAATTTTTGCTGAATTATCATTATTCCGATACCTGGGCTGATCCGGGCAAGCAGTACATTCCCAAAGCGTGGGAAGGCAAAACGCACGAGCAACTGGTGGATGCGGTTTACGAGTATACGCGAGATACGATCAAGGCGTTTGTTGATGCGGATGTGTTGCCGGACATGGTGCAGATCGGCAATGAAATCATCCATGGCATGTTGTGGCCGGACGGCAAGCTGCCGGAAAATTGGGATAACCTCGCCGAACTGCTTCAGGCCGGCATCAACGGTGTGGATGCCGGGCGCGGCAATACTCCACGGCCGCTCATTATGATTCACATTGACAAGGGCGGTGACCTTGAGGCGACAAAATATTTTTTTGATAAATGGCATTCCTACGGCATCGATTACGATGTGATCGGCCAGTCCTATTATCCCTGGTGGCACGGCAGTCTGCTCGATCTGCGCGAGAATTTAAATTTTATGGCCACGACTTATGATAAAGATATTATTCTGGTTGAAGTGGCGTATAATTGTGAACCGGCTGAATATCGCGATAAACCGGCGCCGTTTCCTGAAACGCCGGACGGTCAGCGGCAGTTTCTCGATGAAGTGAACCGGATTGTGCTCAATACGCCCAATTTTCGCGGTAAAGGTGTGTTCTGGTGGGAACCGGCTACGCGCCGCGGCGGCGGGCGCACCATGTTTGATCATGATGGCGTGGCTATGCCCGTCATGTCAGTTTTTGATAAATATACGCGCTACTAATACATGAACAGTCAACTTTTAAGCGGAAATGGCAAAAGATTTACAACATTACGTGAAAATCATTTACACAGAGTTTCACTGAGGAACAAACACGAGTTTCACGGAACTTCGTGCTCCGCGTATCTCGCTTGATCTCCGAGTGCCTCCGTGTTTCTGTTGCGATTTGAAAAACAAATCAACTTTTTGGTTCCAGTTCTTCCGGGTTATGAATTGAAGGTGTTTTAATGACGTTACGTTTTTTACCAAACCTAACGCTTGTTTTGTTGACGGCTATTTCCTTGTCCGCGCAAACCGGTCATGTGACGCATGTTCACGATCCGTGCATCATTAAATGCGGTGATTATTATTATATCTTTTCGACCGGCGACCGGATCGCGATGCGGCGGTCACCCAATTTAAAGTTCTGGGAAAATATCGGCGAGGTCTTTTCGGACATCCCTGCCTGGGGCCAGCAGGAAATTCCGGGCGTCAGCAATATATGGGCGCCGGATATTTATTACCACGATGGCACCTACTATCTCTATTACTCGCTGTCCACATTTGGCAGCAACCGCTCGTGCATCGGCCTGGCGACCAATAAAACGCTGGATCCCAATGAAACCAATTACAAATGGATTGATCAGGGCAAGGTGTTCGAATCCACCTCCAGCAGTAATTATAACGCCATTGATCCGAATATTCTTATGGATGCCGATCAAAATATCTGGATGGCCTTTGGTTCATTTTGGACGGGTATAAAACTGGTTGAATTGGATAAATCGACATGGAAGCCTTTTCCCAATCCAAACCTCAATTCTATTGCCGGCCGTGGCGGCGGCGCCATTGAAGCGCCGTTTATGATGTACAAGAATGGCTATTATTATTTGTTTGTGTCGTTTGATTTATGTTGTCGCGGCGTTGAGAGTACATATAAAATTATGGTTGGACGCTCAACCAAAGTTGGCGGCCCGTTTGTTGATCGTAATCGCCGCACCATGCTCAACGGCGGTGGGCATCTATTATTGGATGGAGATGATCGTTGGCGCGGCACCGGTCATTGCGCCGTGTTGTTGGATGAGGATGCCGATTGGCTCGTCTATCACGCCTATGACGCGCAAAACAACGGCACACCGACGTTGCGAATTTCGCAACTGTATTGGGATGATGAGGACTGGCCGACGCTTGATCCGGCGGCAGCCGTGAAAGAGAAGGACAGTTCACTGTACAAAAATTTCCGGCTTTATCAAAACTATCCGAATCCGTTTAATTCATCAACCCATATTACATTTGATTTGGCGCGAACCGACCATGTCGAGCTGAAAGTTTATGATCTGCAAGGGCAGGAGGTGTCGACGTTGCTGAATGACACGCTGCCGGACGGCTTTCACATCATCCCGTTTGATGCGAGTTTTTTAGCCTCAGGTGCGTATCTCTATGCGATTCGCACCGAGTCGCAATACCAAATCCGGAAAATGGT
>CAYSNA010000331.1:0-6294 GCA_964432185.1 uncultured Cytophagia bacterium | reverse complement strand
TCAACAACGTTCGACAGAACAAAAGCCACCAGGCGTCCGCGGGCCCGACCGAATTGCTCGTAATTATCCCACAGTAAATTATTAGTTGCCGAGTTTTTCATTTTGACCATTTTATTTTTTTGATAAAACCAATCGGTCCGAGGATTGTATTGTAATATAAAAACAGCGCTTCCCAGAAGGGGAACATTTTCAAATCAATTTTTAATTTGAACAGGGTGAGAAATTTGCTCAGAAGAAAATAATCGAGAAAAAGCTTGAGTGCGAATGGGATTAAAAGGCACGGCGTTAGAAACAGGCCACCCAAAAAGAACAGCCACATCACCACATTAAAAAAATGAAAGAGCGCAAAGCCAAGCTGGGCCGTGAAGGGATAATATTGTCCTGCCGAGATGTGCCGCTGTTTTTGCTGTAAAAAATGTCGCAAGGTGTCCGGCCCTGTGGATGGGACGACTGCATCGGTGTGGAGATTGTATTTGACCTGCCAGGCGGGATGGCGAGAAACAGCTTGCAGCATAAAATCATCGTCGCCTGAGAGCGAGTCTGGCAAGGCGGCAAATCCGCCGACATCAAAATACGCTTGTTTTCGATAGGCCAAATGACGACCCGCGCCGGTTAAACCGCGACCGAAGCCGATTGTTGCGGCCGAGACCACAGCGGCGGCGGCCGCGTCCATGTGCAAAATAGAATTCAACCACTTTTTCTCTGATTGCTGCGGCGAAAAACCCGCGACCAATCCGGTAGTCGGATCAAACAACTGCACCAGACCTGTGATCCACGACATCGGAGGAAGACAATCCGCATCAGTGAACAACAGGATGTCACCTTTGGCGTGCAAAATACCGAGTTCAAGAGCACACTTTTTTGAGCTCTGGAATTTTTTCTGGCTTGAATTTTGTAAAATTCGAATTGTTTGATTTTTGGCGAATCCGGCGAGGTGCTTTGGCGTACAATCTGTTGAGAAATCATCAACAACAATGATTTCAAAGTGGCGCTCGGGATAATCTTGATTGAGCAGCGCCTGCAGGCACGCCGCAACATGCCGGTACTCATTACGAACAGCGACGATAACAGAGACAAATGGCCGGCTTGATATTTGATTACACCGAACACGATGTGCGAGACGAAGACCACGCCTCAAAGTGAGGATAAAACTTGAATAGGCAACAAGCACAAATAGTGAGAGATATATGAAGAAATGTGGCACTATCGTTCTGATGACATAGTCCTTGATTTTGACGGAAAAATCGCTAAATTATGTGTTTTTTAAAATTAAACTGTCCGCAAGAAAAATAACGGTTGATTTAAAATCGAATACAGTATTGACACGCAAACAGGTCAAACATGTTAAAAGAGGAAACGATGGAAACAAATAATCAAAGATTAGCGGCATCAAAAATAGCGCTGAACTTTCTTATTGGCATCGCCTTGATCATTGTTGTGCTCGTTGGCATAAAGTACGCGATAAACAAACAAAATGAAATGAAAATTGCCGAGCTGGAAAAGAATATTTTGGACATGCGATCCGCCATTTCGATAGACAGTATTCGACAGCATAGCATTCGCAAAGTCATGTCGATCATTGATCAGTATAACACGAAAATGGCGCGACCGAAAAAGTATGAAATTGCCGAAGAGATTTTCAACATGACGGAAAAGTATCCGAATTTGAATATCGATCTATTGTGCGCCACAATTACGCACGAAAGCGCCGGCACCTGGGATCCGGAAATTGTCTCGCCGGCCGGCGCAATGGGTTTGATGCAAATCATGCCGGCGACAGGCATGTTTGTCGCAGCGCATGAAAAGATCAGTTGGCAATCCGCTGAGGAAGTGTTGTTTGATCCGATTGAAAACATCCGCATTGGATCGCGCTATCTCTCATCATTGATCAGTCTTTATGATGTTGACGGCGGTTTGGCCGCTTACAACGGCGGCGAAGCGCGGGCGGCGTTGTGGCTGGGCCAGGGAAAACGTAACGGCATTCTCGCCAAGGAAACGCAGCGTTACGTTCCGGCCATCCAGCGGCTGTATGAAGAATTCAAAGCCTACAGCATGTAAAAAGTCAGGGCGTTCACAGCGCCCTTTTTTATCACCCTGTAACAAATTCCCCAACTACATCGTCAAATGGTGGAAAACTTTTTCACTTGCACTTTTAGGCCTTTTTCCCTAATATAAATGGCAAGAAAACAGATATTTTGAGGAGTAGAAAAAATGCGAGCACGTTGCGGTGTTTATCTTTTATTTTTTGCTCTTATTCTGTGCAGCGTTACATCAACGTTTGCTCAGGGCAGAAATCCGTATGGTCAAAAACAGGCACCGGAAAAAAGTGGCCGCCTGGACATACACGCCGGTTACCTCGCACCAAAGGGAACGGATGCAGGTATGCTTTTTGGCGCCGCCTTTACCTCCTCTTTTGACGAAGCGATCGACTTTGGTTTTGGAGTGGACGTCTTTCAAAAGAATTATGCAAAGGAAGAAGAAATCATCGATCCGGACACAGATGCCGGACAGCCAGATCGAATCATTCAGACGGAAATCGATTACAAAAGCACGGCCATTCCGCTCTATCTGTCCATGCGCGTAAATTTGCCGAATTTTGGCATCAAGAACAGCAGAACGGGCGAGATGGTTTTAGGCTATTTTGCACGCGCCAGCCTGAGCTATCAATACATTGTTAGCGAGATGAATAACTACAAGCGCAATGTGAGTGAAAAACGCAACTTTAAAGGCTGGGGATGGCAAGGCGGTGTCGGCATGTATTACAGAGTTGGCACTCGCTCAACGCTGGTTTTGGAAACCATTTACAACAACTGCGTCACCAATGCACGAGTCTCCAAGGAAAAAGACGGACTGCCACAAAAAGAACGTATTGATCTGTCAGGCGTCGGCATCCGCGTTGGGGTGGAACTGGATCTATAAGCTATGGTTTATCGGGAGCGAACAATTCAGTTTGGTTTTGGCGGCGGACTCACTCCTGTTGTTCGAAATCTGTTAATTGCCAATGTTGCTGTGTGGATTCTACAGCAATTTTGGAATCCTTTCCTGATTGGAAATTTTGCCCTCTCCCCCGTCGCCATT
Organism: uncultured Cytophagia bacterium; assembly: GCA_964432185.1. Taxonomy (GTDB): domain Bacteria; phylum Zhuqueibacterota; class Zhuqueibacteria; order Residuimicrobiales; family Krinioviventaceae; genus Kriniovivens. The sequence continues at coordinate 3,216 of CAYSNA010000331.1, read as the reverse complement.
TTAAATGATTTAGCGGTGTGGCAACTTTTCTCCTATATGTTTTTGCATGGTGGGTTCGGCCATTTATTCTTCAACATGTTTACGTTGTGGATGTTTGGCGGCGAAGTTGAGCGGACGCTGGGCCCCAAAAGATTTCTAAAATACTATTTTTTCACCGGCATCGGCGCCGGTTTTTTTCAACTTTTGGCGCACTGGGGGACACCGTCGATTATCATCGGCGCATCCGGCGCTGTTTACGGTGTGCTGCTGGCGTTTGCGGTATTTTTTCCAAACCGGCTGATTTATTTGTTTTTCATCATTCCGATACGCGCCAAGGTGCTGATCGCCCTTTACATTGCCTTGTCATTGCTTCTCGGCCTGCAAAGCGGCATACTCGGACCTTCGGACGGCGTAGCACATTTTGCACATCTCGGCGGTGCGGTTATTGGATTTTTGCTCTTGCGGGGTTCGTTTTATTATCATAAAATTCTGCAAAAAATCGCCCAACATCAACAAGAGAAACGGCGGGAACAGGAACGTCAACGACAACATCGAATTTCCGAAAAACGTCGTGACATCGATACGATTCTTGACCGCATCAATGAAATCGGTTACAACAATATTTCCGAAGAGGAAAAAAAATATTTGAAAGAGGCGAGCGAGTTTTTGGCCAACGAAGAAAAGACCAGATCATAAATGCAACCATTCCATTTTGTTCGACACGCTTTTTTTTTCATAGCCGTACTGGCATTCTCGCTGTGGGCGCGTGATATTCAAATTCAAGATCGTTTGAGCAACGCCGACCTCAGCTCAATCCGCTCCATCGAAATGGGCACACAGTCTTTTATTCCAATTGCTGACCTGGCCACAATTCTTTCCATTCCAACGGAAATCAATCCCTATAAAAAATCCATCACTTTAAAATATAAGCAGAACGATATCGTTTTTACGGCGCACTCGCCATTTGTGGCGTTTAACAACACACGTGTTCAAATGAAGGCTGATGTGCGATTTCCCAACAAGGAATTTTACGTCCCACTGGACGGCTTTATTGCCGGCATGATCGCATCCGGCATTAACACGCTCGACTACGACACCGCGCACAATATTTTGTACGTCGTTACAAGGCCGGCCAATATTGTCCGACTATCCACAGTATCGCAGGCGGATACTGTCAAGCTCGTCCTTCACACAACCAAGGCATTTGGCGCCAATGATATTTCTGTGCAGAAGGATGAGGAATGGCTTTTTCTTGATATCGATGGCGGTGTTCTGGATGTCCGCAACAATTTGGGTTTTGAACAGATCGATGAAATTTTTGAATTTATACCGCAGCAAATCAGCCGAGAACAGGCGAGATTGTCACTGCATCTGGCGCCAAGTGTGTCGGATGCGCAGGTGACGAGTCATGAAGCGGCGAATGAGATCATCATATCTCTGGCAACACGAACATCAGCCTCCTCGTTGGTTCTAACGGATTTACAAAAAGAGCGTGAAAAATGGAAAATTGACACCATTATTCTTGATCCCGGGCACGGCGGCCGCGATCCCGGATGTGTAGGGACAGGCAAAATCTATGAAAAAAATATTGTTCTGAACATTGCCAAAGCGACAAAAGCCGAGCTGGAGCGGCGCATGGATGTCAACGTTATCCTCACGCGCGATCACGATGCATTTGTGGCGCTTAAGGGGCGCACGCAAAAGGCAAATGAAGCCGGCGGCAAGCTGTTCGTCAGTTTTCATGTTGATGCAAATCCGGTGAAAAGCTTGCGCGGTCATACGGTCTACTTTCTCGGCCCGGCCAAAACCGATGATGCGCGAGGCGTGGCCCAGTTCGAAAACTCGGTCATCAAATTTGAAGAAGAACAAAGCGAATATATGGGGCTGTCGGACATGTCCTTTATTCTCGCGGCCAATGCGCAAAATTCCTACAATAAAGAAAGCCAGGATTTTGCTTCGATAATTGATGAAGAAATAAAAAGGCAATGCGGATCGCGGAGTCACGGGATTCGGCAGGCGGGATTTTATGTTCTGTACGGCGCCTCAATGCCAAACATTTTGATTGAAACCGGTTTTATGACCAATAGCAATGATCGTCAAAAATTGGCCAGTACGTCCTATCAAAACCAATTGGCGCAAGCGGTGACGGACGGGATTATCAAATTTCGGGAGAAATATGAACGCCTTAATTTTTAGGTCGATTGAATTTTGCCCCCTGCCACGTTCCCCGCTTTTCAAATTCCACAGTAATAGCATTTAAAACACGCAGTTTATTGATGCACCACACGGGTTCGATGAGCAAATTATTCTGCGATTCGGCCGTCAGACGCTGTATAACCATCTCGGGCGGAAGCACCTCTAAAAAATCAACAACTAATGACACATAGTCGTCCATTTCCAATGGCATCACTTTTCCTTCATTGAAAAGCTCTGCCATCTGTGTTTCCTTCAAGATTAAGAGTGGATGAATTTTGATCTCATGAGTTCCATTCGATGCCATCTTTTGCGCGGTCTGCATGACATTTTCACGCGACTCACCGGGCAAACCAAGCATGATGTGTGTACAAATGCGAACGTCAAGTTCTTTTAATTTCGCCACAGCTCTTTCATAATCTTCATACGTATGACCACGATTGATATACTCCAGCGTTGAATTGTGGATGGATTGAAGCCCCAGCTCAATCCACACATCAACTTTTCGAGTCAATTCAGCTATCAAATCCAAAACTTTGGGTGGAAGGCAATCCGGCCGTGTTGAGATGGCAAGTCCGACAACATTTTCCAGGTGAATAGCCTCATTATACACTTTTTCAAGCTGATGAATTGGGGCAAAGGTATTGGTACTGGATTGAAAATAGGCGAGATATTTTGCGATGTTGAGATTTGTCCGAGCGAAAGTCATGCCCTCATGCATTTGCTGAGTTATGGATTTTAGAGATTCAGAGCCCATGAGGGAAAAACTGTCATTTCGACAAAAGAGGCAGCCTTCTTTACCATCAGCATTGCAGTTTGGGCAGGAGAACCCGGCATCCAGGCTCACCTTCCAGACTTTTTGCCCATACTTTTGAATCAAAAAATCAGAGAATTTATTATAGTACTTTTTCATTCATCTCTAAACAAAAAGAGTTTCCAGGAGAATTCCTTAAAGCCCACGACTATTTTTTGAATCTTTAAGCCAATCGAAACAAAAAAAGCCCTTGAAGACAAATCTTCAAGGGCTTTTATATTTAAATTCTG